>JAAYHA010000344.1 GCA_012727545.1 Synergistaceae bacterium
CCTACTTTTTCAGCAAGCCGGTTTATGTTGCACTCTGTGGCAAAGCAGCTCTGAGTCACGCCGAACCCCCGGAATGCACCGGCAGGCGGGTTATTCGTATATACGGCAGTTCCTGTTATGTCGATATTCTGATAATTGTATGGCCCGGCAGCATGGGTACAGGCCCTCTGTAATACAGGCCCCCCAAGGGAAGCGTATGCCCCGGTATCTGAGACTATCCGGGCTTTCATCGCAGTGAGCCTTCCATTCTCATCGCAGGCTGTGGTCATCTCTATCTCCATCGCATGCCTTTTGGGATGGACCTTGATGCTCTCTGCCCTTGTAAGGGAAACTTTTACCGGGCGTTCGGTCAGGTATGCCAACAGTGCCGCGTGATGCTGGACACTCATGTCTTCCTTGCCGCCAAAACCCCCGCCTATCATTGCTGCTGTCACTCTAACCTTTTCATGAGGCAGCCCCAGGGCTTCAGCACACTCCTTCATTGTCTGATATACACCCTGGTCAGCGGAATAGATCCTCACTGTCCCGTTATCCTCAATAAAGGCCACAGCAGTCTCAGGTTCAAGAAAAGCATGTTCAGTAAAAGGAAGAGAGTAATGGTTTGTAACGACATGCTTTGAATTTTTGATGTCCTCGTCCGCATTGCCCCTCTTAAGATCAACGCGCGACATGATGTTTCCTTTTTCATGTATAAGGGGAGCTCCCTCAGCAAGTGCTTCTTCAGGGGATGTTATCGGCTTCAGAACCTCATATTCGACCCTTATCAGTTTTTTCGCCTCTTCAAGAATATCCGGTGTCTCGGCGGCTACAAGGGCAATCGCATCTCCAACGTACCTCGTGCAGTCTCCTGCAGGGATCATCACATCCCAGTCCTTTACAAGATGCCCTATCTTTTTCTTACCCGGAACGTCCTCTGCCGTAAATATCCCAACAACTCCGTCAAGTTTTAGGGCTTCAGAGATATCTATCGATCTGACCACAGCTCTCGGATATTCCGTTCTGACCGCTGAACCGTATATCATTCCGTCAATTTTGATATCAGCAGTATATTGGGCAGTTCCCAATACTTTTGACACTGCATCTGTACGTGGAATATTCTCTCCGACTGCCCCAGTATAGTGTTCGCTGGGTACCTGGGTATTCTCCCTGAACATTTTGGCGGCCAGCAGTATCGCCTCTGCTATCTTCTTGTAGCCGGTGCATCGGCATATGTTATTTTTAATTGCCTCTTTTACCTCTTTAAGGGTCGGATCCGGAATTTTGTCGATAAGGGCCTTGGCGCTTATCACCATTCCAGGAATACAGAATCCGCACTGCACTGCTCCGGAAACGGAGAACGAATAGGAGTAAACATCTTTTTCCCTATTGCTCAACCCTTCCACAGTGAGGATATTTTTTCCGCTGAGATTTTTCAGCTCCTGTACACAAGCCTTGCATGCCCTTCCGTCGATCAAGACCATGCAAGTCCCGCAGGCGCCTTCTTTGCACCCGTTCTTCACAGAAGTCAGATCAAGGTCGTCCCTCAGGAAATCTATAAGTTTTTTGTTTGTTTCAGATATCTGCATATTTCCGTTAACAATAAGTTGATACATCGGCAAGCCCCCTCAGATCGTAATAATTTTCCGAGCCGCTTTTATCAGTGCTGCAATTTCCTTTGGCATTTTTTTCTCTGCAGGATCAAGGAAAGATGTAAAAACTTTCCCTTCAAGCCTGACCTTGAATCTGCCATTTCCCATGTCAAAAAAACCGCTGTTTTTGCTTTCGTTTAGATCCTTCTCCCTTGAGAAATATGTGAACTTGTCTTTGTATGGCGATCCCGTCCAGGGGCAGAACGTGGAGCAGTTGCCGCACTCGTTGCAAAGGTCATCTATGTGTATTATCTGAGGTGAGGATGATCCATCAACATGAACAGCGATGTTGGCTCTGTTCGGGCAGACGTCTACACAGTTCTCACAGAGGACTCCACATTCAAGGCAGCGCTCAGATTCTTTTTCAGGCGACTCACAAAGGATAAGTCTGCCCTTTTTTAAGCGAATATCATCAGGGTCGTGCTTATTCTTTTCAGGATCATTCCTTTTGCACAGCCCTTCCCTAAATGCGATATGATCGGCAACGAACCTTGCATCGGCAACGGCTTCGACCACTGTTTTGGGGCCGCTTCTAGCATCGCCCGCAACATAAACGCCCTTGATGTTTGTCTCATAACTTTTTCTGCACGTTACTGCCCGGCCCTTGTGATCCACAAATATATTGTTGTTAGTAAAGAGATCCGAATCAACGTTTTC
>JAAYHA010000345.1 GCA_012727545.1 Synergistaceae bacterium
ACCACGACCGCGAAATGGATCTATGTTTTCTGCATGCTTTGCGGGAGACTGGAGCTGTACACAGTCCTGGTCCTCTTCACAAAAGACGCCTGGCATAGATAACCACTACACCACCAAGGCTGTTCCCCTCTCCATCCACTGATATCCACATAGATAATCACACAATATGTAGTGTTTGGTGGATAAGATTTTCTTGCATATAGTGTTTTGCCACTTACATATATAAATTTTTATGTTATTATAATTATTGTCGTCAGATAATTTGACGGAACTTATTGCCCTTAAGATCAAAGGGAGGTTTTTATATTATCATGTTGCAGAAACCGGAATTTAATAAGCCAGCAAGAGAGATACTGAACGACCGTTACCTGTGGAAGGACGATTTCGGAAATCCGTCTGAGACGCCCGAGCAGATGCTTCTCCGTGTGGCAAGACATGTCGCGTCTGCGGAGAAAACGACCCCGCTCCAGTATGTATGGGCCGATGAGTACTATGATTTGATGGCGAAACTTCTATTCCTGCCCAACAGCCCCACTATCATGAATGCAGGTCGCCCGGCCCCGCATGGCCAGCTTGCAGCCTGTTTTGTCATAGGTATCGAGGACTCAATGGAAAGCATATGTGAGGCAATAAGGAAACAGATGCTGATCCACAAGAGCGGTGGAGGAACAGGCTTTAATTTCTCAAGCCTGCGCAGCAGCGGTGCGAAAGTGAACAGCACGAACGGACGTGCATCAGGTCCGATCTCCTTTATGAGCCTTTTTGACAAGGCCACGGAAACGGTACAGCAGGGCGGGATGCGCAGGGGCGCCAATATGGGCATCCTCAATGTTGACCACCCCGATATACGCGACTTCATACACTGCAAGGATAAAGATGGGACGATCGCAAATTTCAACATTTCAGTTGGCGTTTTTGACAGCTTTATGGAGAAAGCAGAGGCTGATCCTGAAGGGGCTGAAGCAGGACTTCTCGATGAAATCGCAGAAACAGCGTGGCGGACAGGAGATCCGGGAATAATATTCCTGGATGCCATCAACAGGGGCAACACTACGCCTGACCTTGGCCCTCTTACCAGTACCAACCCCTGCGGCGAGTCACCCCTCTACCCGAACGAGGCCTGCAACCTGGGATCCATAAACCTAGCCAAAATGGTAAACAAGGGCGAGTTTGATTATGAGCTTTTGAAGAAGACTGCTGCAGTTGCGACAAGGTTCCTTGACAGCGTGATAGACGTTAACCACTATCCCCTTCCGGAAATATCGGAAGCTGTCAGGCACACGCGGAAGATAGGGCTTGGAGTGATGGGATGGGCCGACCTCCTCTTCCGGCTTAGGATGCCTTATGACAGCGACAGGGCATTAGAGCTGGCAGAAAAGATAATGTCCGTTATCAAAGAGACGGCCCACGAAACATCAGTCGAACTCGGTAAAGAAAAAGGCATACCGGCAGCACTTGAACATCTTGGACGCCGCAATGCGACCCTTACATGCATCGCTCCGACAGGAACGATAGCCCTTCTTGCAGACTGTTCTTCGGGGATCGAACCCCTGTTTGCGCTGGAGCACACCAGGGTACGCACTCAGATTGACGGGACAAAGGTGATCATGAAACAGGTGAACAGGCATTATGCAGAGGCGCTCAAAGAGGAACTGCCGGAAAATGTAATAAAATCTGTTTTTGTTACGTCCCATGATGTCGCCCCGCTCTCCCACGTCCGCACCCAGGGGGTATTTCAGAAGTACACAGACCTTGCGGTCTCAAAAACGGTCAACCTTCCACACGAGAGCACAAAAAAGGACGTTCTCGATTCTTATGTCACAGCGTGGAAACTGGGATGCAAGGGTATAACGATATACCGTGACGGATCAAAGTCAATGCAGGTGCTTTACAGGAAGGAAGAGGACAAGAAACTCCAGCCGGAAACCGATGACAGGATAGCCGATGATTCTTTCGATAAAGTCCCTGTCGCCGTGCCTGCGGCAAAGCCGCTAAAGCTTCTTCTAAAGAGAAGACAGGACTGACAGGGACATTGATCTGATTCGACCCTAAAATTGAGATGGAAGACCGAAGGATAATTCTTCGGTCTTTTTTATTGTTCCAAGGCATAGCGGGTCAGATGTTCATCGGAAGAAATGGCCAGACATCAATGATCCTTCCGACATCCTTCATGTTAGAATTGCCTGGAATTAACGTACTATTCAAAATATGACCCAAATTACGAAAATTATATTGACGTTTTATCAAAATGTGTATATATATGTAACAGGCACCGCTAGCTGAAAACGGTGCAACGTGAAAATATTACAGAAGAATCGCCGTTAGCCTTAAGAACAAAGGCTCTTAAGCTGCAGGCCATCCAAGTTTAACGAGAAAAACCTGTCTGGAGCAGGGGATAAATGATTAATAGAAGTTAATTCATCAAGTCTTTCTTAATAATTTAAAGTTTAAAAGAATCACTGGCAATAAACATAAAAATCT
>JAAYHA010000346.1 GCA_012727545.1 Synergistaceae bacterium
CGTAAACTGCGATGGTCTCGTCAGGGAGTTTCTCTTTCATTATCACTTCGGAGATGCCTTTGGTGGAGCGGGAACGTCCCATCATTTCGTATATTCCGTAGTGTGCACCTATGTATACCAGAGCAGATATGCAAAGTGCCGCCGCAGCCTTTTCGTAGGAAGTCCGGTCTCCATTTCTTGTCATAAAGAGTGCAATTACCGGTCCAGCGAGCAGGCCTGCAGAAATAGCAAGAGCGACCGGAAGTGCTTCGTATGGATCCACCCTTCCTCCGACAAACGAATAGACTATCAGAGCTGCAGAAAAGAGTACGCCAAAAACTATGGATGAGGCGAGAGCTTTTCCGTGCCATTTTCCGCGTTCTATCATCCTGTCTATATCAGATGCTATAAGTATAGCAAGGGGAGGGAAGCAGGGAACTATGTAGGGGATAAGCTTCGAACTTGAAAGGGAGAAGAATACAAAGATGACCGTGAACCATGAGAGCAGATAGATATTGGCATCCTTCTTGTCCTTGTCCGCAGGCGACCTCAAAATGCTTTCTTTACTGAAAAGGGAGAAGAAAAAGCCGGTCCACGGCATGAGTCCGACCGGGATCATCGGGATGAAAAACCAGAAAGGCTCATAGCGGCTGTGTATCTTTGTGGCGTAGCGCAGGAAATGTTCCCTTACAAAGAAGAAATACAGGAAATCAGGGTTCTCTCTGCTGACCATATAAAACCATGGGAATGCTATCAGGAAAAAGAGCGCTATTCCTGGCAGGTAAAGTGCATCAAGGATCAGGCGCCATTTTTTTGTGAAAATTATATACCAGAAAATTATTCCGCCCGGCAGGACTATTGCTATCAGGCCTTTTGCAAGCAATCCCAGTGCCACTGATGCGTAAAAGGCGAGGAACCACCGTCTGTCGTTTTTGATGTGTCCATAATAAAAGGCAGAAAGCGCCGCAGTTAAAAAGAGAGACAGCGGCATGTCGGTAAGCGTTATAGTCCCGATGGCAAAATATAAAAGGGAGAGTGCGGTCACTGCACCTGCTATTACACCGGCCCTTCTTCCAAAGACTGCAGAACAGAGAAGGGCAGTTACAAGCGCTCCCAGAACTCCGCTGAGAGCAGTCGGAAAGCGGGCTGCAAACTCGTTCTCTCCAAAAGCCATAAAACTTGCGGCATTCATCCAATAGAGCAGTACGGGTTTTTCAAAATATTTAACGTAATTCAGCCTGGGAGTTACAAAATCCCCCGATTCGACCATTTCCCTGGGGATCTCGGAGTATCTTCCTTCATCCGGTTCAAGGAGTCCGTGCCATCCCAGCGGAACGAAATATACCGTTAGGATAAGAATGGCTATTCCAATGACAATGAACCTCTTTTTTTTCTGTGAAAATTCCATTAAGGCCGCAGCACCTTCCTGTTTAAATTGAATGCAGTCTTAAAATAATGTGATTTATCTAATAAATAATTTTTTTATATTTTCCTGATCTGCTTTTTAAGATAAGGCACCCGATAGACAATTATAGTTTAAAGGGAGAATAAATTAAATAACAAAGAATAATATTCGGGACCCCCGGAGTATCGGAGGGTCCCGAATCAATTACATGTATTTATCTGCTTTTTTACTTGTTGTTTTTTATCCCGCGCTCTTCGTCAGTACCGGGGATCACATTGTCGCAAATTGCCGCGAGAATACCTGCTACAGCCATCGGGGTCTTCATAATGGCCCATATCATTCCTCCGAAAGTGTTCCCAAGGGCTCCGGCAAAAAGAGCCTGGTTGGGTTCGACCCAGCCGGGAAGTCCCAGTGCCATGAGGAAGGAGAAACCCACGATGAGTACGTTTCTCTGGCTTCCCATATCTGCTCTCATTAGGTTCTGGATACCAAGCGCTCCTATGGTGCCGAAGAGGGTGATGTATGCTCCTCCTATAACAGGTGAGGGCATTGTGGCGATCAGCGCGCCGAGCTTGCCGACCAGCGAAAGGATTATCAGTATCACTGCGCCTGCCCTTACCACGTGCCTGCTTGCCACTCCGGTGAGGCCTATGAGGCCTATGTTTTCGGTGTAGGAGGTCGTGCCTACCGAACCAAGCACCCCTGAGAGGGCACATCCTATGCCCTCTGCGCCGATGCCTTTGTTTATCTGTTCGGGAGTCGGGTCATCTATCCCTGCGGCATATGAACAGTTGTGGTAGTCCCCGATCGACTCGATCATTACGCAGAAAAATCCTGCGGAGATAGCTCCGATCGCCAGCCCTGAGAATTTTGGGACTCCCCACGGCATGAAGAGTTTATAGCGGATCCAGGGTGCTGCTGCTACGTTGCTGAGGTTGACGTAAGCAGCGTGTCCTTCCTGGAATATTCCTGACAAAGAGAGTGCAAGGCATATAAGGTAGGCAATTGTTATTGAGCCGAGGACCGCAAAAATATTGCAGTATTTGTTCTTGCTGCAGAGGCTGAAAAAGAAAACCAGAGCAACAACAAGAAGTGATATCGGCCAGTAGTTTGCTGCGTTGAACTGGATCGCAACAGGTGCCAGAGTGAATCCTATCGCCATGATGGTCGGACCGATAACTACGGGCGTGATGAATTTTCTGACGTGTCCGATCAGTTTGCTGTATCCGAGGAGGGAAAGCACGAGGCCACCTATCAGGAGAGACCCTCCGATGTACTGCATAACCACATCCGGTCCCAGTGCCTTGTATGCTCCTATGATAGTCATTATTGGGGGGATGAAGCTAAAGCTTGAGCCCTGTACTATAGGAAGACCGGATCCAAGTTTGGGGTGGGTCTGGATCAGAGTCGCGATACCCATTGAAAAATAAACACATCCTATAAAAGCGCCAATCTGCTGGGTAGTCATACCCATAGCCGGTCCGAAGATCAGCGGCACAAGTGTCGTTGCTCCGAACAGTGTAAGTACATGCTGAGCGCCGGCAAGAATAAGTATTGGTGTCGGCGGGCGATCGTCGATACCGTAGACTAATTGTTTTTTTGCCATGATACACCTCCAGGGAATTTAGCAGAGAGAAACCTCTGCAATCGGTTGCAAAAAACCTTCCTGAATATTATATGCTGATTTTTGATAAAAATCCAGATACAAATCAGTTTTTCTTTACTAAATTTTTGTAATCGTCAGGGGTGTCTATGTCTCGGAAATGGCAGTCAGGGGCCTCGGATGTGATTATCTCGTCTTTGTAGTCCATCAGAATGTTTCTTCCGCCCGCGTCTCCCTGTGCAGTTTTGAACCTTTCTTTCCAGAGAGAGCGATAAAACATAGGGTGGCCGAAAACTCCGTTCCTGCAGGGGGTAAAAACAGTTTTGCCGGGGGGTATAGAAGAAAAACATTCACAAAGCCTTTTGATCTCCTCACTGCCTACGAAGGGCAGATCTCCCAGCATAATGCAGAAATCCTCATTATCCGGCAGCATATCCA
>JAAYHA010000053.1 GCA_012727545.1 Synergistaceae bacterium
TAAGCGTCTGTTCACGTTCGTCGTGTCCGCCTCCGAGACCGGCTCCGCGATGTCGTCCCACAGCATCAATTTCGTCTATGAATATTATGCATGGCTGGTTCTTGCGGGCCTGCTCAAAAAGGTCCCTGACACGTGCAGCACCGACACCGACGAACATTTCAACAAAATCAGATCCGCTTATGCTAAAGAAGGGCACATTGGCCTCTCCTGCAACTGCCCTGGAGAGAAGGGTCTTTCCCGTTCCCGGTGCGCCGAGAAGGAGTACGCCGCGCGGCACCTTTGCGCCAAGCCGGGTAAACTTTGAAGGATCCCTGAGGAAATGGACAACCTCTTCAAGCTCTTCCTTGGACTCGTCACAGCCGGCGACATCGGCAAACGTCACCTTGGGCCTGTTGTCCATAAAGAGTTTTGCCTTGCTCTTTGCAAAGCCCATCACCTTGTTTCCCCCGCCCTGCATGTTGTATATGAAGTATATCCATACACCTATCAGAAGCAGTGTGGGAAGCAGGGAGGTAAGCAGTGCCGTCAGCCAGGAGTTCTTTGGAGGAGGAACTACCTCGACCTCAACGCCCTTCTGGGCTATCTCACTGGGCAGAGTTCCGGGATCAAGGATGTATGTAGTAAACTCCTTGCCGGATTTCAATGTTCCCTTAAGCTGCTCGTGGTCTATCTTTACCTTGGCAACATTGCCTAAGTTGACTTCGTTCAAAAACTGGCTATAAGGAAGTACCTCCGCACCCTGACCGGACTTGTTCGCATCCGGCGTCAAAAATACGTTCACCAGACTGACCACAAGAACGATCAATATTATGTACATCCCAACATTTTTAGAGGTTTTCTTCAAACGTGTGACCTCGCTTTCATATCTTTACAAATCTGCCGGAAAAGCTCCGGCGGGTAGTCGATTGGTAGTCAATTGGAAATCTATTGCAAATCAATTGGAAACCGTTTGTTTTTAATTCCCAATTGGCTAATAAACATTCTTATTTAAACTAAACGTAATTAATATATATTTCGGTCGTTTATCTTTCTAAATACGTAATGTAATTGTGAAGCTTTACGACAAAATTTTTTGCTTTATGTGTGAAATCACATAATTCTTCCCGTGATAAATATCCCAGTTCATTTGATATTTCTGCTTGGCATACTAATTCCATTAATGATGCAAATGCTATATTTAAAAAATGTATTTTGTCTTTCTTCCCTTTTCTGGAAACTCCTTCTGCTATGTTTGAAGGAATAGATATCGCAGATCTGTTCATTTGATTTATCAAACAAAATTTCTCTTCGTAAGGGAAGCTTTTGGTAAATTTGTATGTTTCCATTGCAAGACTTTTTCCAAGTTGATAAATATCAAGATTTTGAAAATAAAATGTAGTTTCCTGCACCAAATCACTCCATTCCTAGGTTGTGATTGACTAATTCATATATGTCTTCCCATCGACTCGCAACCGATTACCAACAGATTTGCAATCGACTCCCGCAACGCTGTGCGTTGCAGCGGACCCAGTTACTCGCTGGGTTCCGCTACAAACACCGCCGGCAGATGCCGGAACATTCCGGCATAATCCAGGCCGTAGCCTATCACAAACTCATCGGGTATCGTAAAACCTGTATACTCTACATCAACTGTTTCCTTGCGGCGGTCCGGCTTGTCAAGAAGCACGCATATTGCAAGGCTCTGCGGTTTGCGTTCCAGCAGAAGCGACTTTATGTACTTCAGCGAAAGGCCGGTATCGACTATGTCTTCTATTATAAGGACATTTTTGCCGTAGATGTCAGTGCTGAGGTCTTTCTGTATCTGCACCACACCGCTGCTCTTCGTCGATGCGCCGTAAGAGGAAATGGCAAGGAAGTCGATCCTTACGTCCACTTCGGGGCTGATGTGCCTGATAAGATCTGCAAGAAATATTACAGCGCCTTTGAGAACGCATACGCAGATCAGCTGTTTTCCGGCATAATCCTTGCTTAACCTCTCTCCGAGCTCCTTGATTTTGGCCTGCAGTTTTTCTTCAGAAATAAGTGTCTTGCCGATCTTATATTCCAAGTGAGAAACACTCCCCGACGCCAAAGATTTTTCCGCTCAAAAACATTAGACATAATAACATAAATATCACTATCTCGCCCACCATGGAAGTTCAGGTTTTCCGGCATTTTGCCTATTTTCTCCTACGCCTTTTCCAATATCTTCACGGTGAAGCCATCCCATTCCCCTGTTCGACCAGCAAACCTCAATATCCCTTGCCCACTGGAAGCGCCATTTTCCGCCCTTTCGGATCAGGGCAATCAGTTTTAGGGTCCTGTCCCTGTCAAGTCTGGGCAGCTCCAGCATTGCTCCCTGAAGCCTCAGCATATCCGCCAGTTCGACGTCGGGGATGTTCTTTATAAAGGCCGGCGACCAGCAGACTATTGCCGGTTCAATGTTTATAACAACATCCTTTAGCTGTTTTTCGGTAACTGTCTGCTTATGTTCGAGTTCCGCATTTATCTGTTTTGCCAATCCTATCATAACCGACTCAAAATTTGGATTCATATTCTCTTTTATCCAGGGAATCAGTTCCTCCCTGACCCTGTTTCTCTTGTAAACGGTGTCGGAGTTGCTTGCGTCTTCGCGCCAATCGATGCCGTTGTCGCTGAGGATCTCGCGAAGCTCGTCCCTGCGAAAATCTACTATCGGGCGGATAATATTCCCGCGCCTTTCAGGAATGCCTCTCAATCCATCAAGGCCCGTCCCTCTGAAAAGATTCATCAGCTGGGTCTCGACGACATCGTCAGCTGAATGCCCAACAGCAATAAATGGCAGGCCTTCCGCCTCTGCTGTCTCGAAAAAGTGAGTGTAACGTTCCCTGCGTCCCGCCATTTCAAAAGACTCACCCGTCAGTCGTTCCTTAAATACTTCGACAGTCTTCACGACGCACTTGATGCCCCACTTCTCGCAAAGCTCAACGGAGAACTCCGCATCCCTGTGAGACATCCCCTCCCGCGTACAGTGGTCAAGATGCGCGGCAACTATCCTTCCTTTATAAAAACGGTGGAGCAGCCAGAGCATTGCCACAGAATCCCCGCCGCCCGAAAGCGCAGCGACCATGCCCTCAGA
>JAAYHA010000347.1 GCA_012727545.1 Synergistaceae bacterium
AGGAAGCTCATCGCGACTCCGGCAAGGAGAAGAGTAGCCTCGGACATGCCTCCCCGTCTGAGATTGCCCGCCGCATATATGGCAAAAGTCGCAGCCAGCGCACCCACGAAGGCTGCAAGAGAAAGTCCCGATACTGCGTTGAAGAGTGAAAACACTATGCCGGTCCTTATGTATACGACAGCTCCAAATGCAGCCCCCGTAGAAACTCCCAGCATATCAGGAGAAGCAAGCGGATTCCTGAAAAGAGCCTGGAAAATAAGTCCGCATAGTGCCAGAGTTGAGCCTGTGATCCATCCAAGAATGACACGGGGCACTCTCAGGTCCCACATGATCCGCATGATATTTTCGTCTCCGCCCCCCAAAAAGTCGGAGAGACTTATCTGCTGCATGCCTATAAATGGCGCCACGACAACTGTGGCTAACGAAAATATAAATAGGGAGGTCAGGGCCATTCGTTTCATCTTACAAGCCCCCTCGGTGCAACATATGGGACAAGCTGCCCCTCTGAGCTGAAGCTTTCAAACCTTGTCTCGAATATCTCGGACAAAAGGTCTTTTTCCAGAAGCTCAGCGCTGTGTCCCTGCCAGACCATTTTTCCGCGCTTGATCGCAAGTATCTCGTCGGCTCCGTGAAGGGCAAGGTTTATGTCATGGGTCACCAGCAGGATCGTCATCCCCTGTTCTTTGTTGACTCTCTCTATAAGTTCCAGCGTCTCTACCTGATGCCTGTAATCAAGAAAACTTGTAGGCTCATCCAGAAAAAGGATATCCGTGCTCTGTGCCAGGGCCGCAGCTATAAGTGCCTTCTGGCGTTCGCCTCCGCTGAGGCTGTTGAGCTGGCGATCGGCAATATCCGAAACACCGGCCGTTTCCAGTGATCTGTCAATTATCTCCCTGTCCTCCAGAGTCTCTCCGCCTATTGCCTTCTGCCACGGATAACGGGACATCAGCGCAAACTCCCTTACCGTAAAGGGAAGTGAATCAGAGCCTGTCTGATGCACCCAGGCGATCCTCCTGGCAAGCGCCTTTTCTGTCATTGAAGACAGCGGTGTTCCTTCAAGCGATACACTGCCGGTAAAATTTTTATAAAGCCGGCCAATACATTTGAGAAGGGAGCTTTTGCCGGCTCCGTTGGGACCTATTATCCCGAGGTACCTTCCTTTTCCGATAGAAAAAGAGATATCATCAAGTATGAGAGAACCGCCCAGGGCAAGAGAGAGCCCCTCAACATGAAGAAAATCAGAGCCGCTCACCACTTGACCTCCGGATGTATCGCTTTTGCAAATGCCTTCAATATCAGGCCCGACCTTGCACCAGGCCTGAGATAGACCGTACCCTGCATTATATATATCCTTCCCTTGTTGACGGCGTCGACCTTTGCGCTTCTCTGCCACTGTCCCTTAAGATATTTTTCATTGAAGATCGTGTCCACGTCTATTTTGTCTTTTGAGTGATAGAAGGTCTTGTCTCCGACAAGGTCTATGATCACGTTCGGGTTTATTGTCATCAGCCCTTCAAG
>JAAYHA010000054.1 GCA_012727545.1 Synergistaceae bacterium
AAAACCAGCTGGAATACATGTGCACGGAAGAGGCTGAAGAGCTTATCTCCGTTGTGGACAGCCTTGTCAAAAAGAGCGTATGGTGCGTCGGCGGAGACGGATGGGCCTATGACATCGGATACGGCGGTCTTGACCACGTGATAGCATCCGGCAAAAACATCAACATCCTGGTCCTCGACACAGAGGTCTACTCCAACACAGGAGGCCAGATGTCAAAATCCACACCTCGCGGGGCAGTTGCCAAATTTGCTGCCGGCGGTAAGAGGATGGGCAAGAAGGACCTCGCGCTTATGGCTATGAGCTATGGAAACGTCTACGTAGGAAGGGTGGCCATGGGAGCAAATGACGCACATACGGTCAAAGTATTCCGTGAGGCGGAAGCCTATGACGGACCCTCGATCATAATAGCCTACAGCCACTGCATAGCTCATGGCATAAATATGATGAAGGGGCTTGAACAGCAGAAAAAGGCTGTGGAGTCTGGACATTGGATGCTGATGCGGTATAATCCTGACCTGGCGAAAGAGGGCAAGAACCCGCTCGTTCTCGACAGCAAGGAACCCAGTCTGCCGCTGAAGGATTACGTCTACAACGAGACACGTTACAAGAGCCTTGCGACAGCGGATCCTGAAGTTGCAGAGGCGCTTCTGAAAGAGGAAGAGAAGGACATAAAGGCGCGCTGGCGTTATTTCAGCCATATGGCCGCCATGAAAATGGAGGACTAGCAGTAAATGGAAAAAAGCGAAGTAAAGCAGGAGATCAAGGATACCAAGGGTCGCGTCATAGCCACAAAAGTGAACTGCAATGCTGACTGCAACGGAAAGGAGGCTGCGGAGACCGTGAAAGAGTGTGTTGCTGAAGAGACAAAGCAAGCTGTTATCGAAGTGAAAGAGACACCCAGGCCGGAGAAAACAGCCGCTGCCCCCAGACCGCGAGTCGGAATAATGGAGACTGCTTTCCGCGATGCCCACCAGTCCATAATGGCAACGAGACTGAAGACAGACGACATGCTTCCCATTTGCGAGATAATGGATGAGGTCGGTTACCATTCAGTGGAGATGTGGGGAGGAGCAACCTTTGACTCCGCAATGCGTTTCCTGAACGAAGACCCATGGGAAAGGCTGCGTCAGATCAAAAAGCGGATGAAGAAGACAAAGACCCAGATGCTTCTCAGGGGACAGAATCTTGTCGGTTACAGGCATTACTCCGACGAAACAGTCCGCGAATTTGTAAAGAGGGCGATAGGCAACGGGATAGATATCATCAGGATATTCGATGCGCTCAATGACCTGCGCAACATGTCAATTGCCGCGGAAGCCGTCAAAAAAGAGGGCGGAGAACTGCAGATGTCCATCTCTTATACCATTTCACCCGTTCATACCCTTGATCTTTTTGCGAAGCAGGCTAAAGACATGGCGGACATGGGTGCCGATTCCATATGCATCAAGGACATGGCAGGGCTTATGTCCCCGGTTGCCGCTTCAGAACTTGTCACCGCGATAAAAAAGAAGGTCAATCTGCCGGTACAGCTTCATAGCCACTACACGAGCGGCATGGCGGCAATGAGTTATCTGGCCGGACTTGAAGCGGGCGCTGACGTTATCGACTGTGCGATATCACCCTTTGCAATGGGAACGAGCCAGCCTGCCACAGAAGCCATGGTGGCAGCGCTCAAAGGCGGTCCCCTCGATACTAACCTCTCCCTTAAAAAACTCCTGCCGGTGGCGGAGTACTATGAGGGGCTTAAGAAAAAGTACAGCGACATAATCATGGGAGTAAGCGGAGTAGATATCAACATACTTCTTTACCAGGTTCCCGGAGGAATGTACTCTAATCTTCAGAGCCAGCTCAAGGAGGGAAATGCCTTCCATAAGTTCAAAGATGTTATGGAAGAAGTCCCAAGGGTCCGCAAGGAAATGGGCTATCCTCCGCTTGTTACCCCGACCAGTCAGCTTGTAGGCACCCAGGCAGCAATGAACGTCATTTCAGGAGAGCGCTGGAAGGTCGTATCAAAGGAGGTCTACCAGTACTTCAGAGGTTACTACGGAAAGACGCCCGCGCCTGTCGACCCTGAGATCCAGAAGAAAGTGTTGGGTGAAGAGACTCCGATCACCTGCAGGCCCGGAGAAAAGATCGAGCCTGAACTTGAGGCCGCCAGGAAAGAGATGGGCGTGTGGATGACACAGCCCGAGGATGTGCTGAGCTATGTACTCTTCCCGCAGGTAGCCAAAGATTTCCTGCCCAAGAAGTTTGCAAAGGAAAACTGCGTGGATATCGGACTTGAAGAACAGGCTTCACCCGAGTCATACGCAATATAGCCTGCAGTCCGTAATAAGAAACAAAACAAAAAGGTCCTCCTGGATATATCCCTCGGAGGGCCTTTTCTTATTGCCACTGAATTTAAAAATGGGTTAAAATCCTTTATGAAACAGATATGCTGCTTGCTTCATAATAAAGCAAAAGACTTGGAAGGGATGGATATCATGAAATTCTTTATCGACACCGCAAACATCGACGAGGTAAGAACTGCCTGTTCATGGGGCATTATCGCAGGAGCTACGACCAATCCAACGCTTGTATCAAAAGAGGGAAACGTGGATTTTCACACACGTGTACGTGAGATAGCGGAGACGATCAAGGGGCCGGTGAGCGCGGAAGCAGTCTCTCTTGAAAAAGAAAAGCTGATCGAAGAAGCAAGGGTTATCGCAAAGATAGATCCTAACGTAGTGGTAAAGATACCGCTCTGTCCGGATGGACTTGGAGCAGTGAAAGAGCTTTCGAAAGAGGGCATAAAAACCAACGTGACCCTTATTTTTTCAGCAAACCAGGCTATTCTGGCGGCTGCAGC
>JAAYHA010000055.1 GCA_012727545.1 Synergistaceae bacterium
AGCAAATTGTGGATATCGTCTTGTAATGAAGAGGGGATGGATAGAAATAGACGAAAATCCCCAGCGTAACAGGCATAAAGACCCCGCAAAGCCCGAATGAGTGGAAAATAGGCATTGTGTTCAATATCCTGTCAGACCTGTAGAAGTCCACTCTCGTATACATCTGGGCATGGTTCGTGTGAAGGTTTTTGTAACTTAGGACAACACCCTTGGGAGCTCCCTCCGATCCTGAAGTGAAAAGGATCACTGCCGGTTTGTCTGTCTCTCCCTCTATTACAGGGTTCGATCTTATAAAAATAGTTTTCAGAGCCGCAGATATTTTTTTAAACTTGGTAATTGACGGGGCAAGGTCTTCCAGCCATACGACCCTAAGACCCTCTTCTTCGACTGCGGTTATAAGAGCTTCAAATTTTCCAAGCTCAACAAACTTTCTTGAAGTAACTACCGTCTTTACGCATGCAGTCCTGCAGCAGTTCACCAATGAGCGTCCGCCAAGCGAAAAATTCAGCATTGCCGGTATCTTTCCCATTTTCTGGAGCGAGTACATTGTTACTACCCCTCCTAGGGAGGTCGGCAGAAGCACCCCTATGTTGTCGCCCTCCATGTCTGCGTTTTTCAGCACGTCTTCGATGAGAAGGACTCTCGTAATAAAACCGTTGTATGTGATAGGCCTCTGTCCGTGGTCGCAGAAGATCCTGAACTTTCCGCCGTACTGCTTTCTTGCATCAAGGAGCACGTCAAAGAAGGGTTTATCCTTTACTCTGGCGGCAAGGGAAGCCTCGTCCATGATCTTTTCAAGGGCCCTGCCGGCAGCTGCAGCCCTTTTTGGGCCAGACAGGTCATCAGAAATATCTATACGTGTTGAAGGAAGGATCGTTATGGTGACTTTGGAAAAAAAGCGCAGGCCGGGTTTGTGCTGTATGCGTGAAAAGGGGGTAAGCTCTGTGCCTTTTATGTTTATGGGCAGGATCTTTGCTTTGGTGTGATCGGCTATCATTGCCACACCCTGGGAAACTTTCATAGGGTTACCGATGGTCGTAGGCTGAAGTTCGGGAAAGATGACGCATCTTCCACCGTTTTTAAGCAGATTTAAGAAATATTTCAGTGTGAGGGGTGCGTCTGCGTCAAGGATGTGCGTCTCTGCGAGGGGCAGAAAGAGACCAATAAATCGCTTCTTGGTAAGCCTTCTCTCAATTGCAAAGGGGACCTTTTCAGGAAGAAAGACCGCCAGGATCAGAGGATCTATGAAGGATACATAGTTTGGGGCTATCAATACACCCTCTCCTGCTTTTTCCCAGTTTTCCCATCCCTTTATCTCTATGCTGAAAAAAAGATTCAGAAAAAATTTAACGACCATAAGCCACATTGACAATTCCCTCATTCCCGAAATAAAGATAATAATTTATTATAACATGGACAACCTCGCTCCAAAACCTGTCCCGTCGAATGCTTTCAACGTTTATCTGGCCTTTTTCTTTATTTGAAAAGGAAAATAATAAGGCCGAGGAAATTATTCTTTCCACGGCCTTATTAGGTTTGTATAGAGTTGTTTCTTAGGGCAAAAATTTAACTAGAACTTCTTGAATATTGAGGGTTTGGCTCCGCAGATCGGGCAGGGGCTCGTTGACTCTTTGCCCTTGTGGATATAGCCGCAGATCGGGCAAAGGTAGTAATCCTGTCCTTCAGGCTCATTGCCGAGATTTGCAAGAGCCTCGTCATAAAGGCGGGCATGGACTTTCTCTGCTTCGTTGGCGTAATGGAAGATACGTGCCGCTTCGTTGTTTCCTTCAGCCTTTGCATCTTCGATCATCGGCGGGTACATTTCAGTGAACTCGTATGTCTCTCCGTCTTTCGCTGCAACTAAGTTTTCAGCTGTGGTGCCTATTCCGCCCTTTGCCTTGAATTCAGCAAATGCGTGAATGGTTTCAGCTTCGGCTGTTGCACGGAAAAGACGGGCCGCGCTGCTGAATCCCTCTTTTTCTGCCTGGGCTGCAAAGCAGAGATATTTCCTGTTGGCCTGTGATTCTCCGGCAAATGCCGTTGCAAGGTTTTCATTTGTCTTCATTGTTTTTCCTCCCTGTACTATTTATATTATATTGTTATATTAAATGGTTTAATTTAAAACCATTTTAGTCTAACGCATAAAATAACCTCTGTCAACTAAAATTCAACGCCTCTTCTTGCTGTTGTTCCGTCATTATATGGGTGCTTTACTTCTTTCATTTCTGTTACAAGGTCGGCAAGCTCAATCAGTTCCTTCTTTGCGTCTCTTCCGGTCAGGACAAGTTCCATGCCAAAAGGTTTGTTTTTTACCAGCTCAATTAGCAACTCAAGGGGCAGCAGTCCATATTCAATTGCTACGTTTATCTCATCCAGTATCAGCATATCGCACTTCCCCGAACTCATAACGCGAAGTGCTGTTTCCATGCCTCTTTCAGCCTCGTCGTAGTCCTCGGGCTGTTCTTTTCCCCTATATACGTAGTCAGGCCTTCCCGTCTGGATAATTTTAAGCCCTTCAAGCTTTGATGCTGTTATCAGTTCACCGTATTCCTTCCAACCTTTCATGAACTGTATCATAGTAACGTGTGCCCCATGTCCAAGTGCCCTCACAGCAAGACCCAGAGATGCGGTAGTCTTTCCTTTGCCTTTTCCTGTGTATATGTGGACCAGGCCCTTTTCTCCAAACATCAGCTGTTTTGCTCAGCGGCTTTAACCTTTGCCGCTTCTTCCTTTTTCATTCGTTCAATTGCTGCGTCTATGTCATATCCGCCTTTTTTGGCGACAGTATTCTCCGGCTCACCTGCAGACTGAGACTGGGGTTGTTGAACAGCTCCTTTTTCTGATCCGTCAGGAAATTTTGCCTTAGGGTTCAGGCTGAGTATCTCGTTTCTGAGATGCAGAAGCCTCCGCTCATCGGGCGGATGTGAGTTAAAGCCACTGGGTTCGCCCCTTTTTCCATTTTTAGAAAGTTTGAGAAGTGCGCTGTAGAGTCCCACAGGATCTTCTCCCATCTTGTGTGCAAGATGAACAGAATAGTCATCTGCCTCAACTTCCTGTTCCCTGCTCCATCCGGCATAGGCAAGGTTTGCTCCGACTCCGGCTGCTGTCTCGGCAATACCTCCGCCAAAAAGCTTTCCAAGCAGTGTAGCTGCGACAGAAAGGCCGACTCCCCTTTTTACTGTGTTTTCATAATGATTTAATTTGGCGTGGCCGGCTTCATGAGACAAAACACCATACAATTCTGACTGAGTGTCAAGAAGCTCAAGGAGCCCTGTGGTTACAGTTACGGAACTGCCATTCGTCACCCATGCGTTGGGGACTGTTTCCTGCTTAATACTAAAGGGGAGTTCGGTCAGTTCTGTCGCCTTAGCTACCTTTGACCATACCGCCCTTGCATCCTCAGCACTAAGTCTGGCTTCAGAAAGGCCGGGCATGAACAGTAAGAGTGCCATCGCTGCTATAGAAACTAAAATTATATTTTTCCTGACTACTGTCATCAGCTTCGCCTCCATATTGCATTAATACATTTGCTTACATCCATTTACAATATTGTCATACATTCAGGCTATAGCCGCATCGGTAGTTTATGAACGGTTTTTGATAAAATTTTCTATCAGCTTCCATGAAATGCTGAGTCCCCGAAAAACGTCTGGAATCTCATCCGGCGCAAACCAGGAGGCCTGAGTCACTTCCAGACCATCGACCTCTATCTCACCGCTCTCCCATTCCGCATTAAAGCCAAGCATCAGAGAACGTGGGAAGGGCCAAGGCTGGCTTCCGAAATACTTTATGTTTTTTACCCTGATTTTAGTTTCTTCATACACCTCTCTTCTGACACACTCCTCAAGGCTCTCCCCGGGCTCTACAAACCCTGCCAGAACACTGAATCTCCCGGGCGGGAAATTGGCGCCGTGCCCCATCAGAAGTTTACCGTCCTTTTCAACTGCAACGATTATTGCCGGAGAGATAACGGGGTAATATATCTCACCGCAGCAGGGGCATCTCATTGCCCCCTCAGCTGGGTCGTACGATGTCTTACTTCCGCAGACTCCGCAATATCTGTTGGCCCTCTGCCAGTCCATCAAGTGAAAAGCTCTGCCCGCCCTGAAAAATTCCTTCTCTTCAAAGGTTGGCCATATCGACCTTCTCTCCAGAAGCACATACTTATCAGGCAGTTCTGAGGCTGGGTCGATCTCTGCCCATATGTCTCCGTCAGGATCTTCCCTGTCCACGTTCCCGCTTGCCTTAAAAAGCAACTCAAGCTCTTTGTCTGATTCAGTATCCGGCAGTTCGGAGCCCCCGTTTTTAAGCAGTATCCTGCCGTTACAAAAAATATAATATTTACTCAAGATGTTTCCTCCGTATAATTTTAGTCGTTTCGATCAAACTATCCCATTGTACTAGACGTATGTGCAAAATAACACTATCATAATCGGACATTCAATTTTTTCAGGAGGTCGTAACCAGATGATAGAAAAGCTCGAAAATGTAACAGCTATTGCCAAGGCGAATGTATATTTTGACGGGAAAGTCGTCAGCCACACCATCTACACAGCAGACGGCGACCGCAAGACTCTCGGACTTTTCCTGCCCGGTGACTACGAATTTGGGACAGGCGACGCAGAGATCATGGATATCATCGATGGTGTATGTCAGGTACGCCTCCCCGGGACCACAGAATACATTGAGATCAAAGCCGGAGAGACTTTCAACCTGCCTGGCAACAGCAAGTTTGGATTCCGCTGCTATGTTCCGGTCCAATATGTCTGCTCGTACATCCCGCTCAGCTAATGCTGCGGAATAAAAAATAACTGAATTTTGCCTTTTCTGTAAAAACTGATGATATGCCGATCTTACTCTCAGGCATATCATCAGTTTTTTGTTTATCGGAAAATCGAATTACCGACAATAATTTTCCCCTCTTCAGGAATTGATGACCGGGAGGCCTCTATGCCGATCAAACAGATGCAGATGAAAGCGCAGCAGAAAGATCCGCAATAATATCATCGGAATCTTCAAGACCTACGCTCAGCCTTATCAGCCCTTCCCCGATCCCTGCAGCTTCCCTCTGTTGACGTGTGAGCTGGCTGTGTGTCGTACTTGCAGGATGGATCACTATCGTCCTTGAGTCGCCCAGGTTAGCCATATGCCCTATGAGATCGAGGGCTTCTATGAATTTCTTTCCCGCTTCGATCCCGCCCTTGACAGAGAATGCTATCATTCCGCCGCAGCCGTCTTTTAGATACACCTTTGCCATGTCATTCTGTGGATGGCTTGAAAGTCCCGGATATCTCACCCATTCGACAGAAGGGTGTCCTTCCAGGAACTGCGCGATCGCCAAAGCATTACTGCTGTGCCTCTCCATCCTAAGTGGCAGTGTTCCCAGAGAAAGGTGCAGCAGATAAGCATCAAAAGGAGACTG
>JAAYHA010000348.1 GCA_012727545.1 Synergistaceae bacterium
ATCAGTTCCTTCAGGAAGCTCTTTACAAGATTTGACGTCATCCTTTTCCGCCACTCAGGGCTCTTTCTCGGGTTGACTTCGTCGTATGCGGTCTTTGCAGCTTCTTCTATAAGCTCTCCTGTCAGACGCTTCCTTCTCAGTGCCGACTCCAGTTCCTTCAGTCTTACAGGTATCGGCGACATGCTCCCTGCTGCGGCGCGGATCTCCCAGATGACTCCGTTTTCGACCTCGGCATAGAAACCAAGCGAGATCCTTGAGAGAGTGAGGGCTTTCCTCGAACCTCTCTTGTAAAACTTCTGGAAGCTCTTTTCCTTTGGCAGGGGGATCACGATTTCCCTCATTATCTCGTTGGGCTTCAGGTCAGGTTCCCTGTATCCGATGATGAACTTTTCAAGCTTCATCTCTCGCGCCCCGTCCGATCCTTCCGTTACAACGCCCGCATCAAGCGGAAGGAGGACGGTCGGAAGGTCTGCCGCTCCGGAGGCAGTCGCAAGGTTGCCGCCAATTGTCGCCCTGTTCTGCACAGCAGGTGCTCCGCTTCTGAACGCAGCTTCCCAAAGGGCCGGAAGATACTTCCTGATGATGCTGCTCCTTATAATGTCGCCGTTGGTGACGCAGCTGCCGATCCTGATAGTATCGCCGACCTTGTTGATCCCCTTAAGCTCTTTGACCCTGCTCAGGTCCATTATCTTTTTGAACGAATATTTTCCGTTCTTTATGTCAGGAATGATGTCCGTGCTTCCTGCAAGGATGGAAACATCGCTGTTGCCGTCCAGTATTTCAAAGACCTCATTTAGGTCTTCCGGGGTAAAGCAGTTCTTGTCACTTTCGGAAGAGGGGGTCGGAGCCTGTCCGCTGCAAAGGTTCTCACGAGTCCTGAAGGTGCCGCAGTACCCATCCTGAACAGCCTTTTCCACTGCGTTGTAGATCTTTTCGTATCCCGTACACCGGCAAATATTGCCGGAAAGGGCCAGTTTTATCTCATCACGTGTCGGAGTCGGGTTTTCTTCAAGCAGCGCCCTGGCCGCCATTACCATACCGGGAGTACAGAAGCCGCACTGGACTCCTCCCTCCGATACAAAGGCCTTCTGCAGCAGATCCATGTTGTCTGGGCTGCCGAGCCCCTCTATGGTCAGGATCTCACACCCGGAAGCCTGAACTGCAGGAACAAGACATGCATTGACCAGCCTGCCGTCTATCATGACCGAACATGCTCCGCACTCTCCCTCTCCGCATCCTTCCTTCGATCCCTTAAATCCCAGGTCTTCCCTGAGGACAGAGAGAAGCGGCTTCATGGGAGGAACATCGGCAAAACAGAGAGCTCCGTTTATCGTCATTTCTATCCTCATCTTTAATTTCCTCCCTCTGCTGCTTTATTTTCTTCCTTGAGTACCAGCCGGAAAAGTTTTTCCCCGGTACAGGGTATCGAATCGCAGAAAACACCTGCCGCGCTGTCTACAGCCGACACAAAGGCGGGGCCGGCCGCGTTCATCGGGAGCTCTCCGATGCCCTTGGCACCAAAGCATCCCTGGGTGCACGGGTCTTCCATCAGCTCTATCTCCCACTCCGGCGTGTCAAGCGTGGTCGGGACCAGATAGGCGTTCATGTGGGACGCCGTGTACCTTCCCTTTTCATCTACCCTCATGTCTTCCAGATGCGACCAGCCTATTGCCTGGAGCATCCCTCCAGTCAACTGTCCTTTGAGCTGCATCGGGTTTACAGCTCTGCCGACCTCCGCTGCCGCATAGACCTTTTCAGCCGAAACTTCATAGGTATCAGTATCAACTTCGACCTCTATCACATTTGCTATCCAGGCGTATCC
>JAAYHA010000056.1 GCA_012727545.1 Synergistaceae bacterium
CCCTCTTTGTCCATCAGGGCGACTCCCATTACAAGTGTGGAAGCCCTTACTCTGGATTTGAAAACCTTAACGAGGTATTCCTTTGAATCCTTGTCCAGCTCCCGGAAATCTTTTCCTGATGCGAGTATTTCCTGCAGTGCCGGTCCTTCGAATGTGGCGGCTATGTCTGTTCTGTTGGCATCAAGAATGTTGCTCAGGGAAGTCGATAATACGGCCGAAGTTGTCTGGAGGTTTCTGAGTACCAGATTTTTCTCGGTATTGTATGACCTGGTGATAAGGAAAACTGAGAGTATAAGGGGCGGTATTACAGAGCACAGTATAAAGACAAGCCAAAAAAGGCGACGAAGTCTCAAAAGAACACCCTCTGTCGGTCGGATAAATTATCAATGATGACTTTGATGATATTACCATATCTTTCAAAAAACCGCTTTAATTATTATTCTATTAAGAAGGCCCCCATCCCGGTGGGATAAAGGGGCCATCTTATCGTTTTTGATTTGTTGTCCGGCTTCTACCTGCTTTTGCCCTGGTTTGCCACTGCTGCCTGTGCCGCTGCTATTGCATCCTCATCGCCAAGATAGTAATGCTTCAGCGGTTTCAGATCACTGTCAAGTTCATAAACGAGCGGTATCCCGGTCGGTATGTTCAGCTCCAATATCTCTTTCTCCGATATTCCGTCAAGGTATTTCACAAGGGCCCTGAGGCTGTTTCCGTGTGCAGCTATCACGAGTTTTTTGCCTGCCCTTATGTCGGGAGCAATGGTCTTTTCCCAATAGGGGACTACCCTTGCAACAGTGTCCTCTAGGCACTCTCCCTGAGGGAGCTCGCTTTCTGAAAGTCCGGCGTATCTCGGGTCTTTTCCGGGGTAACGTTCATCAGTCTTTTCAAGAAGGGGCGGTCTTGTGCCGTAACTGCGCCTCCATATCTTGACCTGCTCGTCTCCGTATTTTGCGGCAGTTTCGGACTTGTTGAGTCCCTGCAGTCCTCCGTAGTGGCGTTCGTTAAGCTTCCACGAGTTCTCTACAGGGATCCACATCATGTCCATCTCTTCAAGTACGCACCATAGTGTCTTTATGGCTCTTTTCAGTACGGATGTATATGCTTTGTCGAAAACGAAGCCCTTTTCCTTCAGGACCTTGCCTGCGGACTGCGCTTCGAGAAGCCCTTTTTCAGAAAGAGGTACGTCAGTCCATCCTGTAAACCTGTTCTCTTTGTTCCATTCGCTTTCCCCGTGTCTGAGCAATACGATCCTGTACATCCAAGATGCCTCCTATTCAGTTTTATCCTTATTGTTATTTTCTCCGCTCACAGTGACCTTGTCTCCGTCATTGAGGGTGCTTCCGCCAAAGATTATGACCCTGTCGCCCGGCTTTAGTCCCTCTGTTATGTGGATCAGGTGTCCCTGCCTTGTGCCTGTCGAAACTACACGCAGCTTCGCAGTTCCCTGATCTTCAAGCAAGACATAATACCCTGTCTCACTTTCATGGAGAGCGTTTTCAGGTATGAGCACTGCATTTTTGATCTCTCTTTCCACTATTGAGGCCTGTCCGAACATCCCGGGCCTCAGCTGCCCGCCTGTCTCCCTGTTGTCGAGTTCTATCTCAACGCTGCTGGTCCTGGTCGAAGGGTCAACATACTGATCAACTCTCGTCACTTTTCCGACAAATTCTTTATCCGGAAGAGCATCGAATTTAAGGAATACGGGCATGCCGCTTTTTACAACAAAAATTTTAGACTCAGGCACTTTCAGTGTAGCTTTTAATCTGCTCAGATCTGCAATATCTATTATCGGCGAATTTGGGGATATCATTGCGCCTGTAGTAAGTGAAAAATCATCGAGCACAGTACCGTCTATCGGAGCGACCATGATATAGTCCGCCTTGGCCGAACTTACCCGCTCAAGCTCTGCGGCAGCCTGTCTTTCCTTTGCGATCGCCGCATTGTAGGAAGCCCTTGCGCTTGAGTAAGCTGTCTCAACGGAATCGTACTGCTGCTGGGTGCTGAATCCCTCCTTGACGAGCCTTTCGTACCTGTCAAGGGTCGTCTTTGCGTTCATCATCTCCGCCTTTGCCCTTTCGGTGTCGGCTTTTGCCGATGCCGCCTGTGCGCGTACTGATCCTATAAGGGCATCCTGCTGGTCGTGTTCAAGTGTTGCTATTATCTGTCCCTTACTGACCCTGTCTCCTTGCCTGACGTGGAGTTTCTCAAGTCTTCCCGTCACTCTCGGGAGCAGTTCTACCCTCTCGACCGCATCTATGGAGGTGTTTTGCACTATGCTCTCCCTTACGGTCTTGTCTGCTTTGACCGTTTCGATCTTCACAGCGGCTGCCTGTTTGCCGTTCCCGTTTGAGGCCGGAGAGAAGATCGTTTCTCTTCGGCTGTATATGCCGATAGCCGCCAACAGTATGACCGCCCCGGCAACAATGATCATCAGCCTCTTCTTGTCTGAGAGCCTCTTTGAATAAGTGCCATAGTTATTTTTGTCAGTCATGGTCATCTTCTCTCCCCGGTCCATTCTATGACGGTACCTTCTGTAACTTTCAGTGCAACTATTGTAAGAAGGTGGTTGTACTGTGAACGTGCATGATCAAGCCTTGCAGAGGTGAGTGAAGTCTGGGCGTTAAGCAGGTCCAGCTGGGGAGTTACCCCTTCCCTGAACCCCACTTCGGCAAGCCGGAGGGACTCTTTTGCGAGCTCCAGGGCTTTTTCAGAAGCTTTTAGGTGCTGCAGGGTGCTCTCGATCTCTGCCCATGCAGTTTCGACCTCTGATTTTACATCCAGTTCCTTCTGTTCAAGCGCGATCTTGTCCTGTTCCAGCACAGCGCCTGCTTTTATTGCATTTCCCCTGGCGGTGTTTCTGTCGAAGATTGGGACTGTTACGGACAGCTCTGCCCTCCAGGTGTCGTCGCCTCTGTCATCTTTGAGATATGGGTTTAAATATCCTGCGGATGCTCCGAATGTTATTTTAGGTCTTGTGCCGCTTTTTTCGATCAATATCTGATTTTTCTGGTATTCAAGCTGTTCTTCAAGTCTTTTGAGGTCAGCCCTTTTTTCCCGTGCGACCTCAAGTGATGCCTGTCTTGTTCCCACTGCTTCGGGAACGCTGAGCTCGCCTGTTACCTCACGTCTTCCTTCAGGCGGGATGCCCATGTAGTTCATCAACGATATGTGGGCTGACTCATAAAGTCCTTTAGCAGTACTCAGATTGGCTGTGTTGGTCGCAAGCAGCTGTCCGGCCCGAATTACCTCCAAGCTGTTGGCAAGGCCGAGCTGCCTCATCTTTTCGACCTCTTTAAGGTGCTGTTGGGATGTATTCACAGCCGATTCCTCAGCCTTTATCCTTTCGCGCTGCAGAAGCACATTATAAAACCTGGCATACAGTTCCCCTACAGTGTTGTTTTCTCCGTTTGCTATTATCATTTCGGCAATGTTCTTGACCTGTTTTGACTGGTTTCTGATCGCGGAATTTTTGCCTCCTGAATAAATGACCTGTTCGAGAGTAGCCCTGGCGCCTTTGTTGTCGTTTCTCTCCTCGTCATTTGTCGTGCTCTCCTTCTGTCTGTCCAGATATGCGTTTGCGGAAAGGCTCGGAAGGAGTGTTCCGTCTGCCTGGATCTGGAAGGCGAACGCCTTTATCGTTTCCTGCCTTAGGGACCTCAGTCCGGAATTATTTGTGAGTGTCAGTTCAATGGCTTCATTTATACCGACTGCACTTGCCTCTGCACTTCTGCATGAAGCTGTAAGGGTCAGGGCGAAGGCTATGCTGAATAGGATCATTTTATTTTTTGTCATGTTAAGTTAGTCACGCTCCCTTACTTGGAGTTAAATGTCCTGGACTGCGCAGACCTGTTGTAGCGCCTGTAAGCTCTGTATCTGTTGATCGCTGCTGCAGCCTTGTCTTTTATGTCGTCAAGCAGAAGGTAGACTACAGGTATAACTATCAGTGTCAGCATGGTAGATGTAAAAAGTCCGCCGATAACTGCCACAGACATAGGCTGTCGTGTCTCTCCTCCCTCGCTGAGAGCCAGTGCGACAGGCAGGGAACCGAACATTGTTGAAACGGTGGTCATCAGGATGGCCCTCAGACGGAGCGGTCCCGCTTCCAGAACAGCCTCTATTTTGTTCATTCCTTTCGCCCTCAGCTGATTGATAAAATCGACCAGCAGTATTGCGTTATTGACCACGACCCCAACCAGCAGGATTATACCCATGAAGCTCATTACGCTTATCCTCAGTCCCGCCAGTGCAAGGAGTCCAAAGGACCCCGCGGTCATAAGGGGAAGCGAGAACATGACTGTGAACGGATGGATAAAGGATTCGAACTGTATGGCCATTACCATGTAGACAAGGATTATTGCGAAAATGAGGGCAATGGACATGTAGTAAAAGCTTTCCTTCATGTATTCCGAATCCCCTGCCGGCGTAATGGTGAACGTCCCGTCCTGAGGGGCGTACTTTTTAAATACTTCCTCCATGATCAGGATACCCTCTCCGGGAGATACGCCTTCTACGTTGGCCCCCAGCTGCAGGGACCTTTGCCTGTTGTACCTTTTTATTACGTTGGGCGACATTCCTATAGAGCTGGATATAAGCCCTTCTGCCCTTATCAGCTGCCCGTCATTTGTCCTGACCAGAGTGTTTTTCAGTTTTTCGGGATCGTCCCTTCCGGTCGCTTCAGCCCGGACTCTTATGTCATACCTGTATCCATCCTGGTTGAAAGAACCTGCCCTGTCTCCTCCGAACCAGGTGAGTAGTTCGTCAGAGAGGTCCCTTATGTTGATGTTGAGGTCATCTGCAAGAGCACGGTTCAGTGCCAGGTTTATCCTTGGCTTGTTCATCTGAAGGTCTGTCGTTATGTCAACAAGCCCCCTGGCGTTTTCTGCCAGGTCTTTTTTAATAAGTTCTCCGATCTCCGCCAGAGCCTCGCTTGTTGGTCCCTGGATGACGAGGGTTATGTCTGACCCGCCCCATGTCCCCATTTTTATGTCGACATCGCGGAAGACAGAGAGCTTGCCTCGCAGCTGTTTCATTACCACGCTCGCAGCAGGCCTGCTGCCTCTGTCTATCAGTTCCATGTTTATGGAAGCCTTGTAGACCTCTTCGCCGCCGCCGCTGCCTACTATTCCGTAGGTGTAAGCGACTCTCTCGTCAGCCTGTATCATGTCGACCATGTCTTTTACGACGCTTTCGGTCATTTCAAGGGATGAATCAGCCGGCAGCTCTATCTGGACCCTCAGGCGCCCCTGGTCTTCACTTGGAAAAAATTCAGTGCCGAGGGTCGAAGCGAATCCTATGCCAAGGAGGAAAAGGGCAAGAGCTCCGATAAGCACTGACTTGCGGTGAGTTACTGCATATTTTAATACTCCGCTGTATTTACCCTCTATCCATA
>JAAYHA010000349.1 GCA_012727545.1 Synergistaceae bacterium
CAGAGACGTTACACTCGGCATTATCTTAGGTTTGGTTATAGCAGGAGGGATACATATGACCCCCCAGGCGGTAAGCTCCGACCTGCCCAAGGGGCTTCCCTTCACCCCGCAGCAGCTTGCCATCATTAAACAGACAAAGATGGCTCTTGAGACCTACCAGGTCGATGGTGACAAAAAAGGCAAAGTTGACGATACAAAGATGTATTACGGGGCTATGAAAGGCCTGGTCAGCTCTGTCGGCGACCCATTCACCCGTTTTGTTCAGCCAAAGGAACTTGAGGAAGAAAATCTTGAGATGGAGGGCGAGTATGGAGGACTGGGTATATACATTACCTCCCGTGAAGGAAGGACTATTGTAATTGCTCCCATAGAGAATACGCCTGCTGACAGAATTGGTCTGAAGCCGCTTGACGAGATAGTGAAGGTCGATGATAAGGTTGTAATAGGAATGACCAGCGATGAAGTGGTCAAGCTTATGAGAGGGCCGGCAGGAAAACCTGTAACAATAGGAGTCAGGCGTAAAAAGGTAGAGAAAATACTTGAGTTCAAAATAGTGAGGGAAATCATAAAGATAAAAACTGTCAGGCTAGAAATGCTTGGCGGACGAATAGCATATATAAAGATAAATCAATTTAACCTCAAGACAGATACTGAGCTTGAGGCAATAATGAACACTGCCAAATCGAAAAAGGCAACAGGGATCGTCATCGATCTCAGAAATAACCCTGGAGGTCTACTTAATTCCTGTGTGGACGTAACGTCACAGTTTATCAACGGCGGGCTTGTAGTCGGAATGGATGGCCGTTTCGAAAAGGCGAAAGAGAAGCTCTATGCTGTTGAAGGAAGGGCCACTAAACTGCCTGTCGTAGCTCTGGTAAACGAAGGAAGCGCAAGCGCTGCTGAAATACTTGCAGGAGCTCTTAAAGACCACAAGAGAGGCACTATAGTCGGTACTAAGACATTTGGCAAGGGGTCGGTGCAGTCTCTCTTTAACCTTCCTGACAACTCCGGTATATATATAACGATCGCACGATATACGACTCCCTCAGGTTACGTTATAGATCACAAGGGGCTCGAGCCCAATATCAAGGTAGCAGGCGAGGTAACAAAAGAAAAGAAAGACGATAAACAGCTTGCAAAAGGATTGGAAGTACTTCGTAAGGAAATAGATTCGAAGAAGAAGAAGCCTTCAAAATAGAAAAAGGTGGGTTAGATGGGGCGCCACTCCAATCGTAAAGAGAGCTTTATACTTGGTCTGCTCAAACTGGTTTTACTGGCAGCTATATTATTTGCTTTGCTCTTTGTCGTGTGCAGGCTCTATCCTGAGAAAATTCCACCAAATGTTTTACACAAGGTAGAGACTGTCACCACCAAGGCAGATCAATTGAAATCAAAAACAGTTGGTTTCTTTAATAAAGACAAAGATGCTACAAAAGTTATATCAGGCACAAAGCCTAAGAGTGAGGACAAGGACGCACCTGCTGTGATAAGCAAGGACATCACAGCAGACCGTGCAGCCAAGGTCCGATATGTAGGTAAGAGGCCCTTACTGGCAATAGTGGTAGATGATGGCGGAAATGCGCTTGAAATGGCCAAGAGAGTCGCATCCTTAAATCTTCCACTGACATGGGCAATACTTCCTTATACAAGATATGCGAATGAAACAGCAGTGATCGCGGACAATGCAGGTATACCCTATCTACTGCATTTACCCATGCAGGCGGAGATCGACAAAGACTCCAAAGAGTATCTTGTTGGTGAGGGAATGGGTAGTCAAAAAATAAGGGACATCACAGTAGGGGCTCTCGATTCGCTTCCCACACCTATAGGCATAAACAACCACAGAGGCTCTCTGGCTACGTCGAAAAAGGACATAATGGTTCCGATAATCGATGTCCTTAAAGAGAGGGATCTAATTTTTCTTGACAGCAGAACTTCGGGAAAGAGTGTAGCTTATGATGTAGCTAAAGCTGCAGGCATAAGGGCTTTTAAAAACGGGGGATTTTTGGACGGGACTCCTGACAAAAATTCTATCATAGCAAGATTTGACCAAGTTGTTAAAACCACACAGAAAAAAAAGCATATGATCGTGATCTGCCATTTCAGGCCTGGCACCCTCCTCTTTCTTGAAAAGCTGAATAAGCAATATGCGGAGCTTCCGGTCAGACTTGTCACACTCCCTGAAATGGCTGAGCTGCTCGCAAACCCCAAGAGCGGAGAGGAATAAGGATGACAGGATCAGAAACTAACATGGTAATAGGCATACAATGGGGCAATGAGGGTAAGAGCAGGATCTTAGACTTTATTGCCAACAGGTCCGATGTAGTTGTCCGTTTCCAGGGCAGTTCCAACGGAGGGCGGACGATTTTTGCGTGCGGAGAAAAATACAGGGTCAGTTACCTTCCAAACGGGATCCACCACGATGGCAAAAAGTGTCTCATCTGCAGTGGTGTCACACTGGACCTGGAAAAGGTCTCCGATGAGATCGCCATGCTTAAGGAAGCCGGTGTGTTAAAGGCCCAGCTTACTATAAGCAAATCATGCCACCTGATACTTGATTATCATAAAAAAAATGACGTGCTTGACGGCCGTATACTAGGGCATGACAGAAACAGAAC
>JAAYHA010000350.1 GCA_012727545.1 Synergistaceae bacterium
AACAAACTCACAGGCTCCATGCCACTTTTAAGATGATCCCTTAAATAGCCCCCGTGCGTAGAACGAAGAGGACTCAAATCGATGGATCGGACTTTTTTCATCTCCCGCAGCATTTCTTATACTTTTTGCCGCTTCCACACGGACAGGGGTCATTTCTGCCTACCTTATGGCTTTTATTGCGAACAAGAACCTTCTCCGAAAACGGAATAGGGTTTCTCCTTTCGGATCGCTTGAATAACTCCTCGGGTGTGAAACCGTTGTTTTCATATATTCTGGTGTTGTTAAATACCTCTAATAAGACTTGAACAAAACTATTCAAATCATCAATTCCATCAAACACATAGTCTGATTCCGTGAAATACTTTAAACACTCCACAGTATTGAAACCTTCATGTATCATTTCTTTGAGGTCGATCAGATCTCCATCAACACCCTTTAAGCCCTCTCCCCTTTCCATCAGGCGATTTTTTAGGATATACGCTTTCAGGTCAGCATAAGGTTTTAAAGGTTCGGTATAGTCGCCCGTTTCATATCGCAGAAACTCTTCTTTTTCGGGCAAATAACGCGGTTTCCCATTTTGCCTTTGCCGAATCGAAGACACATTTTCTTCATAGTCCATAAAACGCGGCTGAAAGGCAGGTCCGGAAATTATGTCTTTAAAGACAGAATATTCTACGTCGTTTGTTTTTTCTAATCTCCGGAGTGCCAATACAGCTTCTTCGGTATCTGTCTTAACATCTTCATAATGGTTGAAAACCTCGACAAATTCGTCAACGCTTATCACACCGTAAAGAAATACCGAAGCCGTAGCGTACCTTGACAGCAGCTCCTTGCGATCTCTTTTGATCCTCCTGGTCGTCCCTCCTGCGCTTGCCTGTTGTCTTTCCATCATGAGCCCCCCTAAAGACCTTTCTTTCCTCTCTGGTATTATTTAAAGTTATCCTGATTGCAAATTTATTGTTGATTTCGGCAACATTTATGGTTTGAGTGAAACTGTCTTCCTTGTGCTCACAAAAGTTCTTTTGCAATTCCAATAAGACGATCTGCATGATCAGCCATAAAGAGAGGAATGTTCAGCAGGTCGCCGTCAAATTTCAGGTTCTTTAGTGAGAGGCGTACCCGTATGGATACTTTGTCTCCGTATTTTTCTTTGTATTGTTTTAGACTCCTGCTTTCCACATTATTCTCGGATTTTACTTCCACCGGAATGATCTCGTTATCTCTTTGTATGATGAAATCGACCTCATTGCGCGGATGGTCTGTTGCCCAATAACGCGGCACTGCCTCAAATTGATCCACAAATGACTGGAGGACATAGTTCTCACTGAGTGCTCCCTTGAATTCTGCAAAGAGCCTGTTGCCTTCGGCAAACGCTTTTGGCGACAAGAGAGAGAGTCGGCGAAGCAATCCGACATCCCCCATATAGATTTTAAAAGCTGAAAGATCGTCATATGCCATTATCGGAAGCCCGGGTGCAGTGTTTCTGTAAATTTTGTAAATCAAGGCCGCATCGGAGAGCCATTGGATCGCATCTTCGTATTCCCTTGCCCTTGCACCTTCCTTGACAGCTTTATATATGAACTTTTTGTTTTCTCTGGAAAGTTGCGATGGGATCGACTTCCATATCATTGATATTTTGGGGAAATCCTTCGGATCGGGATGCTTTGCAAAATCACGTTCATATGACCCAAGTATGTCCGACAGAACAGATTCTATCAGATCCGTTTCACGTTCTTTGATCCAGGAATAGACTGACTCAGGCATTCCTCCGGTAACGAAATACATTTTAAGCTTTTCGTAGAGCGGATTGAAAAAGGCATCCGGCAGCGGCTCTAAATTATCGAGCGATCCTAAATACTCAACGAGATTATTATCTCCGTCAGCCATAAGAAATTCAGTGAATGTCATTGGTCCGAGCTCCATGAATTCAACTTTGCCGACCGGAAATGAAACCGGCTTGGAAAGGGCTATCCCAAGCAGAGAACCCGCACAGGCAACATGGTACTCCGGCGCGTTTTCGCAAAAATATTTAAGTGCGGTCAGTGCATCCGGACATTCCTGGATCTCATCAAATATTACAAGCGTCGATCCTGGGTTGATCTTATACCCGCCGGCCATCATAAGGTTTTGCAGGATCCGGTCAACATCTTTGGTTTTTTCAAAGAACTGTTTATATTCACTGTGCTCTTCAAAATTAAAATAGGCGACATTTTCATAACTGCGCCTGCCCAATTCCTTCAAAGCCCACGTCTTACCTACCTGTCTGGCACCTTTTAGTATCAATGGTTTTCTGTGGCTGCTCACTTTCCAAAGGTTGAGTCGACTCAAAATTTGACGTTCCATTGGCATCACACCTTATCACATAATTTCATGCAAAAGTGTGATATAAATCACACTTTTGCATGGATTATATGTCTGATCCAGAGCCAGGTCAAATTTTATCACACAATTTCATGTAAAAGTGTGATGAGCTGAGCAACTCGAGTATACGAGAAAGCAAAAAACGGGGATCATCTCCCCGTTATTTGAATTGGTATGCAGATTTGAAAGAACTAAATGCAGCTATTGATCATTCGGCGCAGGTGCACTTGATGTTTCCGGCGAGGATCTCTTTCCAGTCTCCGATAACATCATGGGTCCAGCAGTCATCGGCACCTGCAGATTCCCTCATGGTGAGCGCGAAAATGTAGCTCAGTTCCTCGACTGTAGCACCGGCTTCAAGGGCTCCTTTGAAGTGCTTCAGAACACAGGGTTTGCTGCGGCCCTTTATGGAGAGGGCAAAACAGATAAACTGGTATGTTTTTTCATCGATCGGCATCTTCTCTTTGTAGATAGCATCGATCTCGTCAAGTTTCTGAGTAAATTCAGGGAAAAACTGCTCAAGCATCCTCATTTTGCATCCCAACTTTCATTGTTTAATTATATTTTCTCTTAATTTGAAAATATACTATATTACATAGATATGTGTCAATATATTGTTTAATTCTATGCACTATAGGTATTGTTCCTATTGACATCCGGTGTC
>JAAYHA010000057.1 GCA_012727545.1 Synergistaceae bacterium
AGAGGAGTGGTCAGATGTTGAAGTTGACAGATCATGAAAAGGCAATGCTTGACGGCAAAATGGGGAAGTTCAAACAGAAGGCGATGGAATTCAACGTCCGCTATGCTAAAGTTCTTGGTGCGGAAGAATTTTGCGAAGTATCAAGAACCACATTGTTCATAGGCGCCCAGCACTATCTGGACTGCTACAAACATGGGGAAGAATATAAAAAAATCTTTTCAGAGTTTTATCTTTGTTCTGATGAGGAGATCGAGTTGGGGGAGATGGCCCCGGAGTGCAAGGTCCAGACCTGTGCTGCCAGCTGTGACATGTGGAACTGTGACAAGACCCACCTGTCAAAGGAGTACAGCGACAAAAACATTGCCTATACAGAAGCTGCCAGAAAGATGGGAGTCAAGATAGTCGAGTCCTGTACACCTTACTACGTAGGATGGATCCCGCTCATGGGAGAACATTTCCTCTCAACTGAATCAAGCAATGTCGTAATAAGCAACTCCTTTTTCGGAGCTTATGGCAATTCCGACGGAGTAGAAGCTGCGGTATGTGCGGCAATAACGGGAAGGACACCCAAGTGGGGGATGCATATCAAAGAAAACAGATATGCTGACTGCCTTGTAAGGGTGAAGTGTGACGTTGAAAGCGTTTCGGAATGGGATGTCCTTGGCTACACGATTGGCAGAAAATTGCCCAAAAGCGTTGTACCGGTTTTAGTCGGAAATTTTAAAAGGCCTGAGATAAACAGAATGCGTCAGTTCTCTTCTTCAATAGCCGTATCCAGTGCCACAGAATTGTGCCACATAGTCGGGATAACGCCTGAGGCACAGACTCTTGAAATGGCTACTGGAGGAAAAACCTGCAGACACGAGATCGAAATAAACGAAAAGGATATTGCTGAATCATTGTCTAAGATATGCGATGCGGGAAGCGGTCAGGTAGATTATATAAGCATTGGCTGCCCGCATCTTTCCCTCGATGAACTGAAAGAGATATCTGAATACATCAAAGGCAAAAAGATAAAAGAGGGGACAGAGCTCCTTGTATGGACCGATTACTCAACCAAGGCGATGGCAGATGTAAATTGTTATACAAAAGATATTGAAGATTCAGGGGCATTTGTCTTTACCGGAAGCTGTCCTGTAGTAATGAGAGAAGAGAGCCATAAACATGCGACAGGAATGGTAATGAACGGAGTTAAACAGGCGGTAGGCATAAGACACCAGACAAAAGTACCGGTCTATTACGGAGATATCAGGCGTTGCATAGACGCGGCCGTTAAGGGCAGATGGGAGGAGGCCGAATGATGGAAAAGATAGTCATCAAAGGGAGAGGTGCTTTGGAAGGAACAGCATCAGGTCCTGCAATAGTATTCCCTGACAGCATAGCAGGGAATTCAGGAGCCCTGGGTGATGTCGACGGAGTAGTCTATGAAAAGGGCAATATAAATTACGGCATATCTATCAAAAATGCGATACTTGTCGTCCCCTGTGCAAAGGGATCCAATGGGTTTTCAGCCCATTTCAAGGGAGCATTGATCGCGGGTGTTAAACCTGCGGGATGGGTCTCCACAAAAATAGATGCCCGTTTGGGCGTTGCTATAGCAAGCATGAATATACCGGCAGTGGTCGACTTTACTGACGTGGACCCGATCAAAGTTATTTCAACAGGGGACTGGGTAGAGATCAATGGAACCACGGGAGAAGTAGTCATAACCAAAACAAGTCCGGGAGTAATGTCATTCTCGTGTAAAAATTCAAACGATATATCAAACTGATAGCAAACAAACTGATTAAAACCTGAGGTTGTTATCGAACTTCAAACATCCTCAGGTTTTTTTACAGCGAAATGTCGAAATTAACAAGAAAGGAAGGTTTCCGATCATATAAATTTTCAAAAATATAAGATGTGTTTACCCGCTCCCTAAGCTGCCTTAACCGCGAGGTTTTTACATAGTTCCGACCTTAACTCTGCACAGCGCTCTACGCCCCTTTCAACAGAAGGGAAGAAGGATCCTCCATTAATAAGGCTGTTTACCATTGCCTCTGAGACACCGCCGTTTGTAGAGACGTTTTCTAGAGATTTTTTGTCGTTTTGCGAAGCTGATAATTCAAGTTCAGCTTCGATCCAGGGCGAAAGTTCACGGTAAACGGGATATCGGACAGCCATGTTCTTTAATGCCATTGCTCTTTCTTCCCTTCCTACCCCAATATTCATAAGGATGGGTGGAATGCATATTCCGGCGGTGAATGCGTCTATTTCATCTTCTGTTCTGATCTGCATTTCTCTCATTCCACAAAGGCTTACCAGTTTCCTGGCAGCATCAGTTCCGTGATGGAGGACACAGATGCCCCTTCCTCCTGATATCGTTTCTGGGCCGCTGCACATCGCCCTTGAAATACTGCAGTCAAAAAATGAACTCAGGGCTGAAAGTGGCAGGGCAGCCATGAATGAGAGTATAAGGGTGTCCTTCCTCACATGGTTCTCCGAAATTTCCCGGATATTCTGGGGTCTGGCAGCAAGTATGACGATGTCTGAGTTTTTCATCAGATACTCAGGATCCCTAACACTGCTCTCCAACTTCATCCCGGAGACCCTGTCCATTGTGGCCCGGCTTCCCCTGTAAGAGATCGTAAGGTTTGACTTCGGAAACCCTCCTTTGATCAATGCCTCCGCTATAGAACTTCCAAGGTGTCCAAAGCCGACCATTCCGATTTTCTTTTCATTTATGTTTTTCATAGGATCATTTCCTCTCATATCATCAAATAA
>JAAYHA010000351.1 GCA_012727545.1 Synergistaceae bacterium
CTCTGGGAGGAACGGATTATCTATTGTCTATGTTCTCTAAAATTCATACTGCCATGAGAGGATGAACTTGCGTTCGGGGTTGATATACCCCTGGCTGTCAAGAACGAACTCACTATCGAAAATATTGGTGCATGAGAGGACCAGTTTATGGTCAACCTCTTTCCATGAGACAGATGCGTTCATAAGGAAAATATTGTCGTCCTTAAAGAGGCTGCTGTCTATGCTTCTGTCGCCATAGTAATGGGCATTGAGCTCCGCGGCCCAGGGCCCCTTCGCGTAGTTGAGGCTTCCGCTTAGATCCAGCCTGGGGAGCCCCGATCTTGTCCATTTGTCGGAGCCTTCTGATTTCTCGTCGGCGTCAGTCCAGGATATCCCCTGTGTGTAGCTCCAGTTTTCGTGGAAATTGAACTTCATCTCCGCCTCTATACCCCAGGCCCTGAACTGGTCAAGGTTGACATACTGTCCAGCCCAAGTCGCTGGGTCATATTCATAATTTATTTTATCCTCCATATCCATGTAGAATATGCCTAAGCTCCACGGATTGACGGCCTTTTCATCCTTTACACCGATATCGTATGTCCAACCCTTTTCCGGTTTAAGATCAGGATTTGCTGTTCCCATGCTGCGAATCGGATTCCATATCTGATAAAAACTTGGCATTGAGAAGAACCTTCCCGCTGTCAGATACCATATCTTCCCGGAAGGGCTCTCCCAGTTTAGTGAAAGCCTCGGGATCAGTTCATTTACATCCTCGCCCTCGTCAACGTTCCAGTGCTCGTACCTGAGCCCTATATCAAGCCCCATTTCTCCGACAGGGACTGAAACTTCAAGATAGGGGGAGATACCATCCCTTGTAAGATCATATGCTTCATCAGTTCCCCAATTTGAATCGCCCGTGTATTTTGAACTTTCCCGGCGCCACTCAAATCCCCAGACCCCTGTCAGGCCGAATATTTCCTGTTTGCGATTGAAGACCAACCCCCACGAGGAATCTTCATATCCATAATTGCCGAAACTCATCCCTGCAGGATCAGATACATAGGAATAATCCCTGTCGTTCTTGTTGTAATAGATCCTTCCTGAGCTCTCTTCGTCTTTATACGAGAGATTAAAGCGCTGATACTTATTTTTCTGAGTGTTATTCTCAATAAAAATTGTGGAAGAATATGAGTCATAGTTCTCGTAATTCCACTCTGAATCAAAGTCTCCCCATGCACCTGAAAATGCCCACTTTCCCTTCTCTATTCCAAAAACAAAGTCATTCCCTCGATAGTCAGTCGCCTTGTCATATGTGCCATCATTGCTGTAAGGTCTTTTACGAATATTTATTTCAGAATTTTCAACAGTTTTTGTATATCCGACAGTGATCCTGACATCGTCACTCAGGACTGCCGTCCCTCTTACAGAACCCCTGAACCATCCGTGGCTCCCGCCTTCAATAAGCAGAGTTCCGCCTGACTCTTCCATACCTTTTTGGGTGATTATATTTATGACTCCTCCGGCAGCGTTGGATCCGTAGACGGCAGAGCTTGCACCCTTAACAACTTCTATTCTCTCAATGGACTCAAGGGGGACAGTTCTGAGGTCAAAGGGGGAGCCCATTACTCCCGACCCATAACTGGATGTCATGAAGGGGATGCCGTCGACCAGCAGGAGGACCTCTGATGTAAGGCCCCTTACTACTACGCTCTTGTCAAGGACGGAAGCAGAGCTGTTCCTGAGGCCGTTGACCCCGGGTACCCTGTCCAGGACTTCCTGGGTGCTTCTCGCTCCGCTCATTTCAATTTCCTCTTTGGTGATCACGTAGGCCGGAGCCGGTACCTCCTTGATGTCCTCAGCCAGGCGGGAGCCGGTGACCTCCACTCTGGCCACTTCCCGGACTTCTTCTTTTTTATCGTCGCTGACTGCCTCTGTCGATGTATCTGCAAAAGCGGCAGCAGAAAATGCCATAATAAAAACTGCCATGGATATAATGCTGTACTTTCTGAACTTACTGAACACCTTCAACACTCCTTTTAAAAAATCTATGCATGTTAACATGTCCGGATCCTTTTTCACTTATCTTTCCTTATACCTCACTCCTCATGTAGAGCCCAAAAAAGAGGGACCCCGTGATATCGGGGCCCCTCTGTGACAAACATACGCCGTATCCTCAGGCATAAATGCCCGGTAGGATACAGTTTGCCGCCTCTCGCCCGCGCGATGATCAACATTTCGGTACTTCAGCAGGTCTCCTGGCTCCCGTTCATCCTACTCCCGTGCCTTCCCGTCCTCAGACAGTGGCTTGTTACGGTTTCGTCCCGGTCACAGTAGCGGGGCTGCTCCGGCATCTCACCGGATTCCCTTGACTGAAATTCCATGACGCTATTCATTTGTCAGTAAGTTTTACCCCATGCATAAGCCAATGTCAAGCAGTTCATAAATTTTTCGTAAATTTTGCGTTGATTTTGTCACAAACATTTCATAAATACCTGTTGACATATTTTCCGCCGCCATGGTAGAATTCCCGCAAGTTAGCAGAAGCTAACTATTATATTGGAGGGATCTGTATGCCAATCAATTTTTTATCACCGGGTATGGAGGGCTGTGTCAAAAGAATAGCCGGCAGAGATGATACCAGACGTTTTCTTGAAAGCCTCGGGCTAGTTCCCGGCGGCAGGGTGACTATGGTATCTTCCATGGGCGATAATGTAATACTGGGCATAAGAGGAACAAGGATCGCCATCAGCAGGAAACTGGCTGACCGGATCCACATATAAGTGACGGAGGGATCCATATGAGAGCACTAAATGATATCAGCTGCGGCGAAAAGGTAAATGTGATAAGGATAAACGCAAAAGGACCGCTTAAGCGCAGGATAATGGACATGGGCATCACAAAGGGAACGGAACTTACCCTCAAAAAAATCGCTCCTCTTGGAGATCCTCTGGAGATAACCGTCAGAGGATACGACCTTTCCCTTAGAAAGGCCGATGCCGAAATGATCGAAGTCGAATAGAGCCCGTCCTGCGGCCATAGATGAAAATTGGAACGGAGTTTTAAGGAACTCCTTATTTTTAAAACATATGAGTTAGCAATTGCTAACTAATGGAGGTCAGTATATGAAAATGAAGATCGCACTTTTAGGGAACCCAAACTGCGGCAAAACTACCATGTTCAACGCTGTAACAGGCAGTACCCAGTATGTGGGCAACTGGCCGGGAGTCACGGTAGAAAAAAAGGAGGGACCAATCAGGGGACATAAAGATACTTTGCTGGTCGACCTGCCCGGCATATACTCACTTTCTCCTTACACCCTTGAAGAGAGGATCACTCGCAGTTATCTCACCAATGACAAACCGGACGCGGTGATAAACATCGTAGATTCGACAAATATAGAGAGAAGCCTCTATCTGACCACTGAACTTCTGGAAATGAACATCCCTATGATCGTTGCGCTCAATATGACAGATGCAGCTGAAAAAGCCGGGGTAAGCATCGATGCCGATAAGCTCTCAAAAAGCCTGGGCTGCAGAGTGATAAAGACTTCCGCTTCAGAAGGCACTGGGATCGAAGATCTTGTCAAAAATACAATAGATATTGCATCCCTCAAAGAAAGACCCGCATCTTATCCTCGTTTCAGCGGGTGTATCGAAGATACACTTGAAATGATATCTGTCGCTGCGAACAAGTTTTCCGGCGATCTGCCCAAAAGGTGGCTTTCTGTCAACCTTTTCAGCAGGGATCCAATTTTGCGTCAGCAGCTTTCACTGGAGGATGGCCTGAATGAGATCGAAGGTCTAATAAAGAGCTGCGAGGAAAGTGATGACGACGACTCGGAGAGCATGATAGCCAACGAACGCTACACCTGCATAGACGGGATCCTTAAAGGAACAGTTATAAAGGGGCGAACAGAAGGACTTTCAGCTTCGGACAGGATAGATGTCGTACTTACCAACAGGCTGCTGGGGCTTCCTATATTCTTTATGATCATGTGGAGCATCTATTATATTTCAATACAGACCCTGGGTGACATGACAATAGGATGGACAGAAACACTTTTTGGAACTATCTCAGAGAGGGTCTCAGCCCTCCTCTCGTCCGCAAACGTAGCGGAATGGCTCCATGCCCTCATCATTGACGGAGCTATTGCGGGAGTGGGAGCGGTCCTCGGATTCGTTCCCCAGCTGATGATACTCTTTCTTCTGATATCCTTCCTTGAGGACTGCGGATATATGGCCCGTGTAGCTTTCATTATGGACAGGATATTCCGCCAGTTCGGCCTCTCCGGGAAGTCGTTTATCCCGATGCTTGTGGGGACCGGCTGTTCCGTTCCGGGCATCATGGCTTCAAGGACCATTGAGAACGAGTCGGACCGAAGGCTGACCATAATGCTCACACCATTCGTTCCTTGTGGTGCAAAGCTGCCTGTTTTCGCTCTTTTTGCTGGAGCTTTCTTTCCTCAGCAGTCATGGGTCGCACCATCCATGTACATGATCGGCATAGGCATGGTGATCCTTTCAGGGATCATCCTGAAGAAGACCGACCTCTTCGGAGGAGAGCCCGCTCCCTTTGTAATGGAACTCCCCTCATACAGGATGCCAAAGATAAAAGGTGTTCTAACACATATGTGGGAAAGGTCAAAAGCCTTCATAGTCAAAGCCGGAACAGTAATATTCTTTGCAGCGGGACTGATATGGTTCCTGCAGGCATTCAGCTGGTCCCTTCAGATGGTCAGACCTGATGAAAGCATCCTTGCATCCATAGGAAGCTTCATTGCGCCCATATTCAGGCCTCTGGGATTCGGCAACTGGCAGTCCTCAGTAGCTGTTGTGACGGGCTTCCTTGCCAAAGAGGCCGTAGTATCGACTTACGGGGTCCTGCTGGGGGTCGGTGAGGTTCTTGAAGACGATCCGATGCTTGTCTCACAGATATCCCGCATATTCACCCCCGTAAGCGCCTACGCCTTCATGGTCTTCACTCTCCTTGCCCCGCCTTGCTTTGCTGCGCTGGGTGCCATAAGGAGTGAAATGCGCTCGTGGAAATGGACATTTTTCGCTATCGCATGGCAGACCGGCCTTGCCTACATGCTGTCCATGCTTATATACCAATTCGGGGGTCTTTTCTTCGAAGGAAAGGAAGTGAGTGAAATGGCAACCGTAATAGTAGGATCTTTAGTACTCATTGCAATGGGATACTCTCTTTACAGGATAATCAAAAACAGCGTTTCGGGAAAGTGCGCATGCGGAGGCAACTGCGCGAGATGCGGCGCTGCGAAAGCAGGACATTCAAAATAACGACAACTTGGCGGAATTGCCCCTCCTTACAGTTCCGCATTATAAATAACTCTCTCTTACCTCCGCTCCGGGCGGCCATAACCACCTCCCGGAGCTCTATTATTTCAGGACAGGCAGGAAATCTAAGTTCTGGGCTTACCCATTCATCTTTTTTATCGCATTTAAAGAACGATCGTAGTCATCCTCAAATACCTCGATAGTCATTACCCTATCTCTTCCTCCGGACATCATCTCCACGACAGACCTGAAGAGTTCCGGATCCATGTATGAGAGATCTCTGTGGTCGGTCCCGTCGGACATAACGCCGTGGATGTGAAGGACCCTTACGTCGTCTGCCAGGTTCCCCGTAGTTTCAAGCACAGGGCGGTCACATTTGATGAGATGTCCCACATCCAGACATATTGAAATCCCTGCAAAATCCGCGAGGTGCTTGACATAGCGCGGATCATAGTCCAGAGTTTCAATGCAGATCTTTCTGCGGTCATCCACAGCGCCGGCAATTTTTTCTGCCGACTTGATGCTCTTTTCAAGCCAGCTGCCCATCTCAGCGCTTGGGAAATTACCTCTCTTTTCTCCAACGACATGAAGTATCCAGGCAAATGGATC
>JAAYHA010000352.1 GCA_012727545.1 Synergistaceae bacterium
CCGACAATAAAGAACCCCATCGGATGGGATGCCCAGGGAACGGGTACGTTCATCCCGAAGAAGCTTGCTATCATCGTAGGGATCGCCATAACTATCGTAACAGAGGCAAGAAATTTCATGACCATGTTAAGGTTGTTGGAGATAACGGAGGCAAAGGCATCCATCATGCCCGCCAGAACATCTGTCTGGATCTGGGCCATTTCGATAGACTGGTCGTACTCGACCCTGACATCATCGAGAAGTTCTTCATCCTCTTCCCTGAATTTTATGAGGTGGTTGACCTGCGGATTGGAACATAGGCGAAGCAGGCGTTCAACAACCACCCTGTTGGAACGAAGGGACATGGAGTAGTACGTAAGCCCCTTCTGGAGGTCCAGAAGCTGAAAAAGCTCTTCGTTCTTCATGGAGAGGCGTAGGTCCTGCTCGATCCTGTCCGATTTCCTTGCCATCTGCCTCAGGTCCTTCAGGAAGAGCAGTGCAGAATGGTACAAAAGCTGGAAGAGGAATCTGGTCCTTTTATAAGTGCTGAAATATCTGTACCGGGTTTCTGTAAAACTTTGAAGGATATCGTTGTGTTCCTGGCAGATCGTCACGAAAAAATCAGGTGTTACGATTATTCCTAGAGGAATGGTATCGTACTCTCCGGGCCTGTCTTCGTGGTTGACCGGAACATTGATAAGGACAAGTATGTGGTTGTCTTCTATTTCGATACGGGAGGATTCTTCCGGGTCAAGTGCAGATCTTACGAAGTCCTGAGGAGCCTCTGTCAGTCTTTCCGTTATTATGAGTTCCTCTGCTGTCGGTTTTATCAGGCTTATCCAGGCCCCTGATTCGATATTGTCCTGGCTGAGTTCAAGAAGCCTGTCGTCGAATGTCTTTGATATTTTGAGCATTGTTTTTTCCTCCCCCGCTGTTTTTCTGAATCATCCCGAGACCTGAAAAATGCAATTTTGCACAAATCAGTAGGTATCATCAAAAAGATGCCATAGGCATAATATGCCGTTATGTCAAAAAACCTGTTAAATGTACGGGAGTGAAGAGATGAAAAGGAAGAATATTGGTACATACTCCACACCCGGCAGCGCCGGGTGCTTGTTGAAAGTGCAGCCCGGGCTAAAAAATATTCACTAAGCGTCCTTGAGGTTCAGGACTGGGACTAGGACTATCCATAGACTGCTCCCTTCTTCGGACTTTGCCCGACGCATCACTTTCCACGCAGTAAAGTTTAGTGCGCAACAACTGCAAGGTCAAGCGGAAATAAACAATAAAAGAGGTATCTCAGGCAAAAAGGAGCACCCAAAATACCTCTGCAAAAGCTCTTTAACAACGTTGGAACTAAAACTCGAAAAACTAACGCTTTGAGAACTGCTTTGCTGCCCTTGCTCCCTTGAGTCCGACCTTCTTGCGTTCGACCATGCGTGAGTCGCGGGTAAGAAGTCCTGCTTTCTTCAGGGAAGGACGTGCTGCAGGGTACATCTTGAGGATCGCTCTTGCAACACCAAGGCGCACTGCGCCTGCCTGACCTGTAAGTCCGCCGCCGTGGGCATTGACGAAAACATCTATCTTGCCTTCTACGCCTGCGACCTTCAACGCTTCTGATGCCTGTGTGGACCAGTAGTAGCGCGGAAGATAATCGTTGACTTCCCTGTTGTTGATAAGGAACTTGCCGTCACCTTCGCAGATGCGTACGCGGGCGATAGCGTTCTTTCTTCTGCCTGTACCCCATATGAAGGATACAGGGGCCGCTGTCTCTTTTTTCTTAACTGCCATTTTTTACACCCCTATCTCCTAATCTATCTGCTCGGGTTTCTGAGCCTCGTGTGGATGGCTCGGACCGGCATATACTTTAAGCTTGCGATACATATCACGTCCAAGTTTGGTCTTGGGAAGCATACCCCATACGACTCTCTCGATCAGACGTTCCGGACGACGCTCAAGTACCTGCTGGTACGTAAGGGTCTTCAGTCCGCCAGGGTAGAGGCTGTGCGTGATGATCGTGGACTGCAGGAGTTTTTTGCCTGTAAGTCCTACTTTTTCTGCGTTTACGACAACAACGAAATCGCCGGTATCAACGTGCGGCGTGTATGTCGGCTTGTGTTTGCCAATAAGTATACGGGCTACCTGTACTGCAAGACGGCCAAGGTGTTTGTCTGTTGCGTCGATCACATACCATTTGCGCTCAACTTCCGCACCCTTAGCCATGAAAGAACGTGTTCCTATCATGGGTCTTCCTCCTCAAAAAAAGTGGATCACTAATATTTTATATTTCTTAAAGCTACTCGTCCGGTTCTCTGAAGCCGTGGCATACGTGCGCAAACGCACCGCACTTCAGGGACACTGCCTGTTAACGTGGGGGAAAACAGGCTGCGGGGCTAGAGTACGCGTTCAAGCCTCGGGTTGTCGATTATTCCGGGAAGACGTCCGCGTTTGGCGATAGGTCTTCCGTCGATCATTTTCAGGTCCATAGTCATATCCCTGGAAGTTCCATGGGTTATATAACTGCCGACTCCGTAAACGCTTGCTCCGGCGTCGTTCATCATCTTTATGCGTTCAGGGGTAAGTCCGCCTGTAGCTATTACCTGTACATCTTTATAACCGGCAATATCAAGGCGCCATCTGATCTCACGAACCAGATCAGGGGTTACTCCGCCGCGCTCACCCGGTGTGTCAAGCCTGATTCCTGAAAGCTTATCACCCAGACATTCTGCAACACGCATAGTCTCTTCCGCTTCATCCTTGAAAGTATCAACAAGCACTATACGCGGTTCCTCTGCAGGGATCTGACTGTCATATAGCTTTGCAAGCTTAACTGTGTCCCCGACTATCAATATTGCTGCGTGCGGGATGGTCCCCTTGGGCTCCTCATTGCACAGCTTGGCCGCTAAAATACAGCTCATAGCGCTGCAGCCTGCTATTTTCGCCGCTCTTTCCATTACCGGCGCAACAGCGGGATGTACATGCCTTGCTCCGAAACAGAGCACATTGCGTCCGTCCGCTGCCTCCACACATTCCCTTGCTGCCGTGGCCCACCCTGTTGATGATGCAAGCATGCCAAGCAATACCGTCTCATAAAGACCGAAGGATTCATAGGTTCCCGTAATTCTCATCAGGACTTCTTTACCTTCAAAAGTGGATCCCTCGGGAATAGCTTCGACTTCCGGCGGGGCCGGGAATGTCCTGAAAAGCCGCAGGACTTCTTCAAGTCCTGCAAAAACACCGCTCTTGCGGGTAAATACCTCAGCTACGACAGGCGTCTCCAGCAAACCTGCTGAACGAAGCACGTCTCTCGTCTTTAAAAAATAAATATCTGTAGTCCAACCTGTCAGCAGCTCTTCGTGAGTTGCAGAAAAAAGACGTCCTTCTGTCTCCTTGTATGAAGCAATATCTTTCTGGCTGTCAAGCCTCTTGAGCGGCATGGCAACGGCCTATCTTACGACGACCTGCAGGATGGAGAGGATCATAAATGCGAGCATCAGTCCTGCAGTTATTTTAGTCAGAGATGACATGCGCTGCCATGTTCCTCCAGAATCTGCCTGAGTTCCGCCTCCGCCAAAAGATCCGGTGAATCCACCGCTTTTTCTGTGCTGCATCATTATAACTCCAATAAGAGCTACACAAACAAGGATGTGAAGGATTCCAAAAAGGATTTTCACAAACCACACCTCCAGAGTTTTCTGTCTTCCGCGGTCAGGCTATTGCTCCTGCACAGACCGGGAATTTTCCATAGTACGTACAGCATAGTATTGTAACACAGGTATGAGCATTTCTGCTATACCTTTTATTGCATGGGCCCTATGGGAAATTTTAGTTTTTACCCCGTCTCCAAGCTCAGAAAAAGTTTTGTCATAACCATCGGGTATAAATATAGGGTCATAGCCGAATCCGCCCATGCCGGATGGCCTTAATGCTATCCTTCCGCTGCAGCTTCCCTCATAAACAAGAGGGTCTTCCCTGTCGGGAAAGAATACCGCAATACAGGAGACAAAACGTGCCCCTCTCTCTTTTATGCCTTCCATTTCCGAAAGGAGCCAGTTTGTCCTGTCACTGTCAGTGCCGGAAACAACACGGGCAGAATGTATCCCGGGAGCTCCTCCCAGTGCAGTCACTTCAAGACCGCTGTCATCGGCGATAGCAGGCAGGCCAACTGCCTTAGACCAAGCCATCGCTTTCAGGAGAGCATTTTCTTCATAGCTGCTCCCTGTCTCATCTACCTCTGTATGAATGTCAAGATCCCCACCGAAAAGGAGTTCAATCCCTATCGGTGCAAATGCGTCTTTCATTTCACGGTACTTGTTTCTGTTGCCGCTTGCAAGAACTATCTTCATCTTAAGAAAAGAGCCTTTTCCGCTTCTGTCATTTCAAGGGCTTCGGCCTGCATCCTGTGGATCTCACAGATCCCCTTCCATCCCAGGGAAAGGATCTCATCCAGTTCAGACCTCGAAAATACCCCTCCCTCACCGGTCCCCTGCAGTTCGACAAATTCTCCCTCTGATGTCATGATGATGTTTGCATCGACATCTGCAGAAGAATCTTCTTCGTAGCACAGGTCCAGCATCGGCATTCCGCATACCTTGCCGGCGCTTACTGCTCCTATCTGTGTTCTGACAGGTATTTTTTCTATCATCGAACAGGAGACCATCCATCTAAGGGCGTCAAACAGCGCTACAAACCCTCCGGATATCGATGCGGTCCTTGTCCCCCCGTCAGCCTGCAGAACATCGCAGTCGATCCAGATGGTTTTCTCCCCAAGCCTGGTCATATCGACAGCAGCACGAAGGGAACGGCCGATAAGCCTCTGTATCTCAGTTCCCCTGCCGTTGGGCTTCCCTTTGCTTATGTCCCTCTGTGTCCTCTGGTGTGTGGATCTTGGCAGCATTGAATATTCAGCGCTTATCCAACCCTTGCCGGTCCCCCTCATGAACGGGGGGACTTTGTCCTCTACTGAAGCTGTACAGAGGACCTTGGTATTGCCCCATTCAACAAGCACCGACCCTTCCGCGTACCTGCTGAATCCCCTTTGGAACTTGATCGGCCTGAGCTCGAATGGTTCTCTTCCGTCTATTCTCATTATTTCATATCCCGTCAGTTGATCTCCCACGGTCTTGTAAGATCCGCAGGTGACTTAACTCCTGATTCTTTCCCGTCTATGTAGAATTTGACCTTCTTAACAGGCGGAAAATTTTCTTTCATTGTCCGGACAAGCCCGGTGATCACCAGCGCTGCTTTGTCCTTGCCCAATGTCTTTAAGGATGAGCTGAAAGCTCCGGTCATATCAAGATAGAGCCAGTCTCCGCTCTTGAAAACATTGAGGACTCGGACATTGTTGTCCAGCATTTTGGTCTCTTTGAGTCCATCAATATAAACAGAGGCTACCTTTTCAATATCTTCTTCTGCCATTCCCTTTTTGATCTCGATCTCTCTCTCTGTATAAGCAGTTCCATCAGGAATGTATAGGTTGTACTTCACGTTGCCCGGGCCATTCGAAGAACTTGAGCCGGCGCTTACTCTCGCCGCCTCTGGCGCACTGCCTACAACATTTCCGACTCTTGGGCCTCCCTTTTTATCTGCCCAGTTGAAGAAGTAATTTGCACCCAGGTATCCGCACACAAAAAATATGGCAAGAAGTGCTATCCAGGCAAATACTCTGACAAGCAGAGGTGCCTTCTTACTATCATCATCTTCTTCATCTTCTTCAAATTCTTCGTCATAATCTTCGCTGTCATCGTCAATGCTCTCCCGCGAACGATCATTGTATTTCTCTTTTGGCTTGCCTTTTCCTGAGTACCTTGCGAAAAAGCCTTCTCGAAGATTATCTTTCTCCTCTTTCCTGGCTCTGTTTCTCTCATGCAAAGTGTCATCACTTTGTTGAGCAGAAGTACGCCTTACCGAGGGTTCGTCAAAATTTTCTTCTTCTTTTTTCTTTCTGATAATAAAATGGCGGGTTCTTTCCTCAGGATCCCTCATGCATTATTCCTCCTGTAATACGATTACTGTACCGTCACCGGATGTTCGTTGATATAAGTTACGATCCCCTTGGCGAAGCTTCTGCAAAGGATCTCCCTGTAAGCTGCCGTGTTAAGTTTTCTGGCCTCTGCCCTGTCTGTAAGGTAGCCCATTTCGATCAGTACAGATGGCATACCGGCACCTCTCAGAACATAGAAAGGAGCCTGTCTTACCTTGCGCATCGGGAGCCCTGATGAATTGGCAGACCTGTGGAGCACCTCTGTAAGCGTAGTGCTCTCGTTTATTTTGTCATTCTGCTGCATGTCCCCAAGTATTTTGAGCAGCAGCCTTGTTTTCTGGTCTGCGCGCTGGACGTCCTGAGGTGTCTCTGCCCCTCCGCTTATTTCCTTGTTTTCATATATTGCCAGCTGCATTGCGTCTTTGTCTGACGGGGGAGCCATAATATAAAACTCAAGCCCTGCGGCGGTTTTCCCTTTCGGCATCGCGTTGCAATGGATGCTGACAAAGACATTGGCTTTGTTGTCGTTTGCAAAAGCAGTCCTTTCGCCAAGCTTGAGATATACGTCAGTTTTCCTTGTGTAACGAACATCGATTCCGTAAGACTGCAAAATTTCTCCCAGCATTAGAACTGCCCTGAGGTTTATATCCTTTTCCTTTATGCCGTTTGCTACCGCGCCAGGGTCATGGCCACCATGACCTGCGTCGAGGACAACTATCGGCCTCTTGTTGCTGTAGTTTGCCTTTAATGGGACAAAAGCAGCACTTTCCTTCTTCTCTTCTTTAGGCATGTTTTTGTCCGGTTCGGCAGTTATCTCTTTTTCAGGTTTTTTCTCCTCAGCAGCGATTTCTTTCTGAGGTTTCACTTTGGGTTCTTCTTTCTTCGCCTGTTGCGCCTTAGGCGGTTCCTGTCCGGATTCAGTCCATCTCATACCGGGTTCTTTGCCTATGTTGGTATAAAACTGGTCCAGTACGGTTATCATGGCTTTTGAGTCTGCCCACCAGTGGCCGTCTTCAACAGATATCGGATCAGGAAGGCTGATGATAGCGCCGTTTACCCTCACCACGCTTGAATTATTCCAGAATTCCATTTTTTTGCCGTCTATGACTACCACTATACCCTGAAGGTTGCCTGTCCTCGCGAGTCCCAATGCCGATATTACCTCTTCAATGGCAACGTCCTTGCCCTTAAGTGAGTTTGTCCTGGCAGTAATGTCTCCTTTTTTGATATCACCGTACCATAAGGAAAGGGTCTCTGCAGACGCAGATGCAGCCATAATTACCAAAATAAGCAAAGCAAAGGATATTATCCACGATAATTTTTTATTCACCTGCAACAACAATGTTTTCCACCACCAATGTCGGGGCCGCTGTCGATCCAAAGAAGGTAAGGTCGGAGCCGACTGCAACTATACTATTTAAGAAGTCCATGAGGTTTGACGCTATCGTGACACCGCTCACAGGCTTCGTGATCTTTCCGTTCTCTATAAGCTGTCCCTTTGCTCCCACCGAGAAATCACCGCTGATCGGGTCTATTGTATGAAGTCCCATCAATTCTGTCAGGTAAAGACCGCAGCCTACACCTGAGATCAGTGATAACGGCGTTTCACTCCCGGCTTGAAGCAGGAGGTTTGAGGTGCCTACATCAGGAAGTGAAGACATTCCCCTACACGCATTTCCTGTAGAGGCAACGCCGTCCTTCCATGCATACTGAAGATTATACAGGTAAGAGCAGGCAATGCCATCTTTGATGAGCAATGTCCTTCCTGTCGGAACCCCTTCAGCATCCCATGAGCCTGTTCCTGCTTTCCAGGGGATCCTTCCGTCGTCGACAAGAGTCACACAGGAGGATGCCACTTTGGAATTCAAGCGTTCCGCCATAAGTGACCTTCCTTTATGTATCTCCGGCGCGCAAAAGAGTTCACCTATGACATCTACCAGTGATGCGGCGGTTTCAGGTTCGATCACTATCGTGTAAGGCCCAGTCTTCATCGGGGTGCCCCCGAGAGCCGAGACTGTCTTATCTACAGCTTTGAGGGCGATCTTCCTTATGTCAAGTTCATCAAGTCTTCTTGACTCTTCGCCATGACCGCCCATCTCAGTATTTTTTCCGTCACTTGCTATGACTGACACTCCGCAGTTTGCGCTGCTTCCGCGCTCCCAGCCTTCAAGTCCGGTGCTTGTACAGTAAAATGACGATCCCCATCCGTCATGCCATGATGCGCTCCTGACAGAGAGGATGCTGCTGTCGGCAGCCATTGCACTCTCTGTCATGACCCGGCATAATTCCATCCTTTTCTGAGGTGTAATGGCAGTGATCTCCGGATCTTCCAGGTCAAGCGATGGATCGGAAACCAGCTTCCCCTCATAAAGCATAATGCCTTCTTCCGGCTCAGAATTCCTGCAGTTGAAAAGGCTCCATTCGACCAATTCGCGTAGGGAAAACTTGTCTAGCCTGTTTCCATAAGATATGCCCTGCCTGCCGTCAGACATGATCGTCCTGACGCCAATGCCTGCCGTAAAGCCTGTTACACATTCCTCGATCTCTCCGTCCTTGAGTGAGAGGCCTGAACCTGCACCCTCTGAGTAGAGCACGTCGGCTCCGGATGCCCCTCCGCGCAAAGCCTCATCCAGCATCCACTTCGAGATGGATTCGACTTCTTTGCGGGAAAGGAATTCGGTCACTGAGAGATCACCTCAAGTATTATGCCTGCCGCCCTTTCGACATCTTCTCTGTTGACATCGAGGTGTGTAACAAGGCGTATCCTTCTTGGAGAGAGTGCGTTTAAGAGAAGTCCGCGTTCTTTGCATCCGCTTACAAAACTTTCATCAGAAGGATAATCTTCGAGCATCGGGAAAAATATCATGTTAGTCATGTTGGGCACTTCCTCTACATGTACCCCTCCCTTTATCAGGAGCTCGCACAGAAGCTTTGCGTTGTCATGATCTTCAGAAAGCCTGCCAATGTTGTTTTTTAGCGCAAAAAGTCCTGCCGCTGCCGCTATACCCACCTGACGCTGAGCACCGCCGATGCGTTTTCTGGCTTTCTTTGCCTTTTCTATAAATTCGTGTGATCCGCAGAGCATCGATCCCATCGGTGCCCCAAGCCCTTTTGAGAGACAGAACTGGACCGAATCGACTTCTTCGGTGAAAACTTTAACGTCAACTCCGTGATATACGGAAGCATTGAATATTCTTGCTCCGTCAAGATGTACATGAAACCCGAGCCTGTGCCCTTCTCTTGCGACTTCTGCAAATCGTTTCGGGGCGACAGCAATGCCGCCGGTGTAGTTATGGGTATTTTCCAGGCATAGGATAGTTGTGTCCGGGTGGTGGATGTTGTTATCCGCCCTGTTGGCCGGGGCAATGTCTTCAACTTTTGGAATTCCTTCATCGTCATTCAGGGGATATGGGCAAAGTCCTGCAACCGCTGAAAAACCACCGACTTCGGCATTCCATATATGGGAGCGCTTTCCGGCAAGCAGACTTTCACCGTGGCGTCCGGCGGAGAGAAAAGCAAGGAGGTTTCCCATCGTTCCGGAACATGTATAGATCGCCGCCTCTTTGCCTGTCAGTTCGGCTGCATATTTTGACAAAGCATTTGACGATGGGTCATCTCCGTATATATCGTCCCCTACCTCTGCGCTCGCCATGATCCTGCGCATCTCTTCCGAGGGCTTCGTTACTGTGTCACTGCGAAAATCCATAATTTTCATATTAATATACCTCCGTTTTTCGATTTTGTAATATTTTTTAATTATCTATGCGCTTGCTAACGTCTCGCCTTTTTAAAATCTCTGTCAGGTTCTATATTTTAACCCCCAGCCTTGCCCATGGAAGAAAATCTTCACTTACCGCAACGCCAAGATCAACACCATGGCTGTTGGAGCCATGGAAGTCTGACCCTGCCGTCGGATAAAGACCAAATTTATCAGCCAGCTTAAGGTAATTGTATGCCTGCTCGGGGCTGTGTCCGGAATAGAGTGCCTCGATACCCCAGAGGCCGTTGTCTTTTAGGTGGCGCAGAAGTTGATCCATCTTTTCATCTTCAAGGTATGTCTGGGCCGGATGTGCAAGTACTGCAAGCCCGCCCGCACCCGTAATGAGGGAAATGCATTCCCTGGCAGAAAGTCTCGTCCTTGGCACATGTGCGCTTCCGCCATAGCCTAAATATTTGGTAAAGGCTTCACCTATGCTTGAAACATATCCTCTCTGCATCATCAGCCTTGCTATATGAGGCCTTGCTATTACCTGTCCTTTTGAAAGGTCTGAGACATCTTCAATTTGTACATCAAATCCCAGCCCCTGTAATTTATTGCATATCCTGTGGTTTCTGTTGTTCCTGTGGTCTCTTATTTCATCAAGTCTCTTCTGGAGGACCTCATTAGACCTGTCTATACGGAATCCAAGAATGTGAAGCGTAAAATCTGAATCCGCGGAAAGCTCAATGCCTGTAAGACCTTCCACACCATATTCCCTGCATGCTGACATAAAGGGCCCCAGGCCTTCCGTTGTATCGTGGTCAGTGAGGCTCACAAAGGCCAGATGCCGTTTTTTGGCAGTTTTGGCTATCGATTCTACGCTTAGAGTGCCGTCAGAGTAGTTGCTGTGTACATGCATGTCTATAAGTATCATTCGCCGGTCTTTGTCTCCTCCTTTTCCCTTAATTCAGCGGTTAATTTTGGATATATTGAATGAGAAAGCACAAAAGCGATCAATTCAAGCTTTTGGACATCCTCCTCTGAAAATGCATCGGCAACACGGGACTCTATCTGAAGGACTCCTATTTTATCCCCTTCAGCGAAAAGCGGCGCAGACATAAGCGACCGTGCATCCCTGTAGAAGGGAAGGTCCTTTGCGCTCTCGACCCGTTGGGTAAAGTATGGTCTGCCTGAAGCGAAAACCTTCCATGCCGCTCCGCCATTCCTTGGTATTGAAGAACCCGGTCTTCCTTCCCTGGCGGGCATGTACATAGCGCCGGCCCTGTCAGCGACGGTTATAAAAACATTGTCACCGGCAGTCATTTCTCTGATCTTCTCTGTTGCTGAAGAGATCAGGCCCGCTAGCTCTTTTTCCTTCGAAATTTCGGATGAAAATTTCTCCACAGCATCCATGAATTTTTTGCCCGTGTCCCTGTAATAGAGCATAAATCCACCGACCGACACAAGAAGGAGAAAGATCGAAGCTGTATCAAACCAGGAGAAAACTCCGCAGACAGATCCTATGACAGCAGCAGAAGCACATACCAGAAGGTTGGTTTTATGAGACCATCTGCTGCTCTCGGTAAGCCCCAGAAAAGCAGCCAGTATCGAGGCAATGAAGAGCGGAGTAGAATTGAAAATACAGCTGAAGGCACATCCCGCTGACAAAACTATAAGCCAGAATATCTGAGGCCAAAACCTTCTCCTCCTGAATACCCGGCCATAGTATGCTTCACCATTTTTCACTATGCAGTATTCTCCCTTCCAGTGTCATGATCCTTATCTCTTTTTCATCAACAACAGCGGCACTGGCAGGATCCTTACCCTTCGGTATGGTAGTTGATCCGGGGTTCAGAAAGATCGTATCTCTCTCCCTCACAACAGATGCTATATGCGTATGTCCTGAAATTGCAAGATCTGCTTTGGAATCAAGAGCCATCTGCCTGAAAAGCGGGAAATTGTCACCATGCATCATGAATACTTTTTTTCCATTCCACCATATCGAGACATAAGGAGCAAGAAGAGGATGCAGCACCATCTGATCCACCTCCGCATCACAATTCCCCCTTGCGATAAGGATCGTTCCTTTGTAGGCGTTGATAGCCTCTGCAAGATCGGCGGGAGTGTAGCCTCCCGGGATGTCATTCCGGGGACCATGATAAAGGACATCTCCGGCATGAAGTACTGCATCTGCGTTATTGAAGAGAGCCACAGCAGATCCCCAGGCGGGGAAACTTCCATGGGTATCAGAAAGCACTCCAAGCACTTTGCTCCGGATATTACTGGCAGACATGTCAACACATCCTTTACGGGAAAAATCCTGGTTGATATTATTCTCAGCTATTATATAATCAGTGAGCTTGGAAAAACACAGAAACAGGAGTGATTTTTATGAATATAGATTCCAAAACACTTGAACAACAGGACATGAAGATGCTGGTACATTCGCTTGAGCTGGTTTCCGCCCGTATTTTCGAATCAGTAATAACACTTAACCAGACAGCTTGTTCGAATACGCCTGAAATGCATGCTCTTTTTGACCAGTGGGTATCATTTCTGGGCGAAGAAGTTCTCAGAGCTGCTGAAGAAACCGGAGAGCTTGACCCCGAAGAGATATCAAAGAAGATCGGAGTCAGCAGCTCGACCATAATCTCCCTGGCCCTGTCTCTGCACCGGCAAGGCAAGATCAGGATCAAAAGCTTCATGGTGGAACCCGGAAACAACGTGAACACTGAAATATGCGATTGTATGAACAAATAGCCTGATAAACTTAAAACTTATTCTCAGCTAATATATAACGGTCACACTTTTGGGAACTGATTTTACAGTTACTCTGCCCGTACTTTCTTTCGTCTGCCTAATGGTAGGACTTGCGGGTTTTGTCGATGCATCAGCGGGAGGTGGTGGGATAATTGCCCTCCCTGCTTATGTCTTTACGGGCATGCCCACACATTTTGCATATGGATGCAATAAGTTCTCAAGCGCTTGCGGCACAACTCTCTCAGTTATTAAATTCTGGTCTGCCGGTGCTGTGAACCTAAGATCTTCACTGTTGGCTGCATTCAGCTCTTTCATAGGATCAGGGATAGCGGCATCTATTGTCCTAAGGATACCGGACCATGTGCTCAAAACAATGCTGCTGCTTATACTCCCTCTTGCGGCAGTCGTTATATTTCTAAAAAAGGACATGGGTGAAGAGGATAGGTCACACTCTTTGTCCGGGCAGGCAGTTCTCTTTTTATCGCTTCTGATCGGGTTCCTTGTCGGAGGATATGACGGAATGTTCGGTCCCGGTGCAGGCACATTTGCCATATTCGCCTTCTCTTCAATAATGAAGTATGACCTTAAGACGGCTTCCGGAAACGCAAAGATAGTCAACCTGGCCTCAAATTACGCCTCACTTTTGACTTTTGCACTCGCAGGAACAGTCTATTACCAGATCGCGATCCCTGCGGGAATATGCAACATTATCGGAAATTATATCGGTTCCGC
>JAAYHA010000058.1 GCA_012727545.1 Synergistaceae bacterium
CTCTCTGGCCGCTCCTGTAGTAGCGCTCATAGATGCCTTAGCAGGCATTTTACCAAGTATGACTCCATCAAGTATTTTGCAATTATCACCAATTTGTACGTTTTCGCGTATTATTACGTTATGACCAATTTCAACGTTGTCGCCGATAACCACATAGTTTTCGATTATCACGTTATAGCCGAGAGTAACGTTTGAGCCAATAGTTGATTTATCAGATATATGGTTGCACATGTTTAAAACCCCTCCTGTTTTTCTACGAAAAACATGCTAGCTAAGCTGTTGCTAAGCGGTAGCTAAGCAATGGCGAAGCAATCGTTTAAAATTTTTGCTGAGCAATGGCTGAGCCGTAGCTGAGCGATAGCTGAGCAATTGTAAAACCTAAAAGGCGTAAACATTTTAATCTGAGCCGTCATCCCCGTATGCCACTGAGCGGGGATCCAGTTTCTTTAGATCTTTGCTATTACAGGCTTTTTAAGATCCAAACCGAAGCCGCTGGATCCCCGATTTAAGCACTCGGGGAAGACGAAGAGGGTCCGGTTCCTAAGGTCCTACAATCGCTCAGCTATTGCTCAGCAACCGCTCAGCGATTGCTCAGCCGCTTTTCACAACCGTTTCACCATTGCTTCACTATTGCTTCACGGCGATTAAATCGCCGTTTCACAGAAAAAGATCCTTCCGTTTCCGGCGGCACTTCTTCTAACTCTCCGCCTGAGGCTTCGAGCGCTTCGGCCTGGGCTCTCATTGCGGCTTCATCTTCGGTGGTCGGTCCCTCTTCAGCTTTGGCTCCGCCTCGTTTTATCTTTATCATTTTGCGCAGCAGGCCTTCCACATAGTAGTTCGTGTCTACTATGACCATTGCGCCCTTTTTGATGCGCTCTGCCCTGATCTCGCTCTGGAGGCGGTCGTCGAGGAGATCTTCGATGCTTGGTTTTTCCTTTCCCTCTTTTTCCATGGACTGAGGACCGTCGATCTCTGCAACGATCTGATTGTTTGTCTCTTTTATGCTAAGTTCCTTGAGGAGATCATCAAGGCTTGATATAGCACGCAGTCCGGTTGCAAGTGATTCCTGCTCCGGTTCCATGATGCCGCCGCCTCTGACAAGGATCTCACAGAAACCTACAGAGTTCTGCGGAACTATCACGGGTATCTTTTTTACCATAGATCTTTTGCGCCAGGGCCTCAGCGTTATTTCCAGCTCGATCTTCTCACCCGGGGCGTAAGAATCCTTTTTGTTGACGATATCAAGTTTTTCTATAAAAACTACACGGGCGTCCCTCGTTATTTCAACATCAAGCTCTACTCCAAAAGGCCTGATCTCCTGGAACTGGTTCAGCGAAAAGAGTTCCGCAAGATTGTCGAACTCCCTGAGCAAAGAGGCCATAAGGTCCTGGTCTGAGAAGAAGATATTTCTCCTCTCCCATCCGTTCGGAAGGTTCCCCCCATAAAACTTATATTTGAGGATGGCTGTGCCCTCTCCCCTTCGTGCCCACAGATCGTCAATTATTCCAAGCATTCCCATGCTTCCGATCACAGGGCCTGTGAAAGAGTCCGCGGCAGTCTGGAATCTTTTAACAGTATCCTTTTTGCTGTCAACATCGTTGAACCTGACCCTGTAACTTATTGCAGGCGCCAGCTGTCCGACGTAGCCGGCAATGGCTTCAGGTCTGTCCTGGGTTATTATTCCGATTATCGGCCCCTGGTACCCGAGTTTGAAGGAGCTCTCCATACCGGGGATCACCTGAAGTATAGCAGCCTCTGTCAAAGGGTATGATACTGCTCCCTGACCGGCCATAGGGTGACCAAAACCAATGAAGCGTCCGTCTTTTGAAAGAGCTGTAAGTGTGCCTATGCCGCCGATCTGGATGTCACCCCATGCAAGAGAGGCTCCTATTGCCGATCCCGGTTCCGGCGTTGTGTTGAGTTTGGCGGCAGTGCCCTCTGATGATGCCCCGCCCAAAGGTATCAGAGGCAATCCGAGCCTTTTTTTCAACTCCTCTGTTACCCTGTTGCTGATGCCGTCGACAAGTATCGGCATACCAAGGGGTATCAGTTCGGCATCATAAAGCTTTGCTATGTCTTCTGATGTCGGTTCGGCCTTGATATCATCTGAAACCGTTTCGTCGTTCGGCTCTTCTGTTTCTTCCGTTCCTTTATCAGTTGCAGGATCTTCTTCAGGACACCGGTCTCCTGATGTTACGTCCGCTGAAGTGATCCCCTCTATTGCAAAATCACAGGGGTCCGGTCCTTCTTTGACATCAGCTGAAACCGGCTCTTCTGTTTTTTTCTTTTTCGCTTCTGGTTTGATGTCCGCACTTATCGGTTCTTTCGGGATCTTTGCAGATACTCCGAACAGGGGGATCTTGTCCGGCCAGTTGAAGGCTTTTACCATTTCTTCGATCGGTGTGACAAGGCCAAGGTTGTTGTCGCTGAACTGCCATCCGTAACCTATAGCGCCAACGAGTTTTCCCCCTACGTAAACAGGAGAACCGCTCATTCCTGCCGCAATGCCTCCGTTTGCCCTCACGTAAGGGTCGTCGACCCTTATCAGAACAAGATTTTTGGGGCTTGTCTTCCTTGGGACAATGCCTAGAAGGGTCGCAGAAAATCTGGATATTTTAGTCCCGTGAAGTACTGTTCTTATTTCAGCCTTCATTCCCGGTTTTACCTGCGACAGAGGCAAGATAGGGTCAGTCGGGACGAATGGCTTGTTTTCAGCCGCACAGGATGACACCGGAAGCAATACACTCCCAAAAAAGAGCAATATGGCCGCAATTAATGTTAAATTAAGCAAAGAACTGCCCTGCTTTTGGTCCGGCTTACAGATCTGCTCATTTTTTTGCGGTTTTAAACCATGCAGAGAATTTTTAATCATCTTCAGTTATCACTCCCGTTTTGGAGTTTTCCGGTCTTCATATACCTCAGATTGCTCATTATAAGCTCGTCAAGATCGCCATCCAACACTGCCTGGACATTTCCTATCTCACACCCTGAGCGGTGGTCCTTGATAAGCTGGAAGGGCTGAAGCGTGTATGACCTGATCTGGCTTCCCCACGCAACAGTTCTTTTTTCACCCTGTATGTTGTCGAGCTGCGCCTGCCTCTCTCTGAGCGTTTTCTCAAAGAGCTTTGAACGGAGGACCTGCATTGCGGTCGCCCTGTTCATGTGCTGAGAGCGTTCTGTCTGACAGCTGACTACAATTCCGGAAGGCATGTGGGTTATCCTTATTGCGGAGTCGGTCATGTTGACATACTGGCCGCCCGCTCCGCTTGAACGGAAGGTGTCCACTTTTAGGTCTTCCGGCCTTATTTCCACCTCAACGCTGTCCGGAAGAACAGGCATGACCTCAACAGAAGCGAAACTGGTGTGCCGTCTCTTCGCGGAATCAAAGGGAGATATTCTGACAAGCCTGTGGACCCCCTGCTCACCTTTGAGGTAACCGTAAGCATAATCGCCGTTTATTGAGATCGTTACGCTCTTTATACCCGCTTCCTGATCTGGAAGTTCGTCTATCAACTTTACCGTGAAATTATTTGACTCTGCCCAGCGCATGTACATGCGGTAGAGTATTTCGGCCCAGTCCTGTGAATCGAGGCCTCCGGCCCCGGCATGGA
>JAAYHA010000353.1 GCA_012727545.1 Synergistaceae bacterium
ATCAGCTTTGCTGTCATGACATCGTGGCTTGCGATACCCATAAAGAGGCATGTCCTGCGGCCTTCCCTGACCGGCACCGCCTTGCCTGATACAACTTCTCCCATGTCCGCATATATCTCTTCTGAAAGGGGGTACCCGTTCTGGAAGTAGACTCCGTGCTCCTGAGTCCACAGATACTGGTTCCTGTCGTCACAGACAAAGGACTTTCCCTTGTTTACGACATCTGCCGCAAATGTTGAGTCGTAGTCGCTCGTCATGCAGAAGACATCCTTTTTCAGCATATCCGCTGTTATGATCCTGTTCGGTTTTTCCAGTATCGGCGCACAGGTCGTTACCACATCAGCGTCTTCGCATGCCTTTTTTATGTCGGGGCATACCACGAACTCAACGTTGGGGCAAACGCCCTTCATTGCTTCGATATATCTGTCTGCCTGCTCAGGCATCGGATCATAGAGTTTAACGGTCTTCATTTTGGGAAGGACCTCTTTAAACGCCCGCAGAGTTATCTTGCCGATAGTTCCAAGACCCGCCACTGCGACCACTTCCGCTTCAGGATCAGCAAAATATTTGGCTCCAAGCCCTGCAGCAGCGCCTGTCCTCCAAGTGGTCATCCAGTTGCAGTCCATAATGGCCTTGACCACACCTGTCTCAACATCATTGAGGATAAATACACCATTGTTGTAAGGCAGCTTCTTCTGAAGATTGCTCGGAAAGCCGGCTACCCATTTTATTCCGGCCATGTCGACTTCTCCGCCGATCCAGCACGGCATAGCATGCATGTAGCAGTCGTGTCTGGGGTGTACTCCGATCTTTGCCGGGAGCTCAGTCTTCTTCTCGCCGTTCATTTTCCAACCCGTTTCCACATGGTCCATTACTTCCTTCATTGTGATGCCAAGTGACTGGACATCTGCCTCAGAAATAAAACGAACATCATACGCCATTACAAAAACGCCTCCTCTGTATGTTTTCCCGGAATGCCGGGGCATGTGCTGCCAAAAACTCAGGGTGTAAGATCCGGAAGATAGACATTGTCCGATACAAATACTTTTTCTCCCTTAAAAAGGCTGTTCCTTGATTCAATCCGTTTTCTGCATCCCTCTTTGTCAGATAACCAGACACCATACAGGACAGAATGGATGACCGAAACAACAGCTGCAGACGGATCCATAAATGATATAAACTTTTGCGGTACAATGAAGAGCGGGTCACAGTATTCTGCTATCGGAGAAGCGACAGAATCCGAAATTCCCACTATCCCCATGCGTCTTTCCTTCATAACTTTTACTATCGACTGAGTCTTTATGGGGTACCTTGGAAAACTGAAGACAAAGGCAGCGGTACCTTCGGGAGCGTCAAGCAAAATGTTCATATCAGAGATATCGGTATCTTTGATGATCGTTACATTCTTCTTCATTGTTCCGAGGAAGTAACCGGCGTACTCGGATAGGAACGAATTGCTTCCTGTACCTGCAATGATAAGGGCGGGTGCATCAGATATCATCCTTACCGCCTTATAAAAATCTTCCTTGTTTATAAGACTGTATGTATCGTCCATGAGAGTTCTTTCCATTTCAAAAACCGTGTCGAATGGCGCAGCATCCTCTCCTTTGGAACTCTTTGATGAGTATATTTCCAGGGTCTTAGGGGCGCTTTTACCGATTTCTTCCCTTAATGCGGACTGAAGATTCGAGAAAGATCCGTACCCCAGTACCTGCGCAAACCTTACCACAGTCCCCTGCCCGGTTGATGTAAGCCTTGCAAGCTCTGCAAGGGTAACGTATGCCAGAGACCTGTATGAAGAAAGTATGTAGTTTCCTACGACCCGCTGTGCCGGAGAGAGAAGATCGTACTTTGACCGTATCAGTTCGAGAAGCGAAATACTTTCAGCACTGTTCATGGAGTATTTTCTCCTTAAAACTATTTAATGTGGAGTATTTGTTCCAACTAAATATTAAGTCGGCAGTTCTGATTTGTCAATCAAAATATTATATTTTCTGACCAAAAATTGCAGATACTAATGTATTGTGTTAGCATCTGAACCAAATTTGATTTTATATAAAAGGGTGGATGTCAAAATGAAGATCTCTAAAATGGTAGCTGCTGTTGATTCCCATACCTGCGGGGAACCGACAAGGATAATAATCGGGGGCGCTCCTATTTTTAAAGGTAAGACCATGTCTGAAAAGTGGAAAGACTTCTGTGATAACCACAATGACTTCCGCCGTTTCATCATGACCGAGCCTCGCGGACATGCCGACATGTTCGGAGCCATCATGGTCCCTCCGGTAAACCCTGAGGCACATACAGGGGTCATTTTCTGCGATTCCGGCG
>JAAYHA010000059.1 GCA_012727545.1 Synergistaceae bacterium
ATGAAACATATTACCTGATAGAAAACAGGCAGAAGATCGGCAACTATGACAGCCAACTGCCGGGAGAAGGCGTCCTTATAATGTATGCCAACGAAAGAATAGCTGAATGCAGGTACGGCAGAGCCCCTGTAAAGCTAATGGACGCAGATCCCAAAGTGCTCTGGCTGAACGGCGCAGCATTCAGCCTTCCCAACAAACCAAAGTTCGTCGATAGCTCCAACAATATCCAAATCGAGCTGATGGAAAAAATAGGCTCATCGTACAAAATAAAAATCAGCAGGATGAGATAGATGCCTAGATCGTAGTTTCAGTAATGCAGTAAGAGAAAATACCTGGAATTGTTATTGATAGATATTAATTTTCTTCCTATGTCTGATTTGACAGCAAGTTAACAAACAATTTCATTTGCGGCGAGACCCACTTGTTTTTGTTGTAAAAGACCTGGCTGTAAAGTGTTATGTCACAACCATCCACAGGAAGAATGGCAAGTATATTTTTTTTGACATCTTCATGTACGACGTATTCAGGAAGGAATGAGATCCCCTGTCCTTTTTTGATAAGCTTCATTATGATCGATGTGTTGTCTACCTCGAGAAGCGGTGTTAATTCAATGTCAGACAAAGCCAACGTTTCTTCCAGTTCTTTTCTGTAGATCGAATCACGTTCAGTGAGTATCAACGGTTGTTTTAGAATATCGGAGATGCTCAGTTTTTTTTCTTTTGTTATCGGATGTTGTGATGATGCTACGAAAACTATCTTTACCGGACTTGCAAATGCTCTTATGCAATCTTTCTGATAAATTTTTCTGTCTAAGACATAAATTATGTCAAGTTCATTGCTTCTAAGCATCTGGTACAATTTTACGCCGTCAGAAGTTTTTGTTTCTATCTGTGTTGACGGCATCAATCTGAAGTATTCAGGTATCAATTCAGCCAGTCTTCCAATAAATAAAGATTCTATTATTCCAACACGTAGCTTAGCTTTGTTCATCCCTATCTGTGAGCCAATGGATTTGATTTGTGATGTAGTCTTCATTAGGTCTATAGCAAAACACAGGAACTCTTCTCCAAGTGGAGTAAGAGATATTTTTTTACCTATCCTGTCGAAAAGCGGTATCCCCAACTCACTTTCAAGCTGTTTTATTTGGAACGTAACCGTAGATTGTGAATAGCCGAGTTCCTGTGCAGCTTTTGTAAAGCTTCCCAGATCAACTATCCTTACGAAGGTGAATACATTTCTAAGTTCCATCTGACAAGTCTCCCATCGAAAAAATTAATGGATGTGATTAATAACATCAATTTTACAAATACAACGTTTCATAATATGCTGATTTTATCAGATAAAGACCTATTTGTTTCTCTGTTACATTTTTTAAGTAATGCGTATCTTTTCACATTTCATTCAATTGATAAAAGTAATATGTGATTGATCATACCTCGATTTGAGGTCTTATCAATAAATATGTGATTAACATTAAGCTATTTTGGGAGGTTCTCAGTATGGGAAAGATGGATTATCTTAAGGAAATGCCGATAGCAGTACTTGGTGGCGGCGCGGTAGGCAAAACATGTGCAGCTGATATGAAGCTTGCGGGTAGGGAAGTACGTCTCTTCGACATGATGCCTTTTGCTGAAAAGACATTGGCACATCTCGACAAAACGGGCATTGATCTTGACGGGATCCAGAGAAATCTTTATGGATTCAAACGCTCAGGAAACGCCAAATTCGACCTGGTCACAAGTGACATGGCTCAGGCTGTAAAAGGTGCAGGACATATAGTTGTTGCAGCCCCTGCCTTTGCTCATGAACATTTCTTCCGTCAGCTGATCCCGGTATTGGAAGACGGTCAGGTCATCAGCATTTTTACAGACAACTTTGCATCCCTTCTTCTTCGCAAAATGATGAGGGAGATGAAGTGCGACAAAAAGATCATCGTCGGTGCATGGTCAAGTGCTCCTTACGGCACAAGGATCGAGACAGTTGGCGGATTCCAGCTCCCCCATGTAGGAGTTAAGTACAGGGCGATCACCCTTCGCGGAGCCACGCTTCCGATGACAGACATCGATGATTTCTTCGAGTCCACCAAATCACTTCCCTGCCTTGATGCTGTAACTTTTGGCAATGGTCCGGAGAAGGGTAATACAGTAATTGATATAGGTTTTTCAAATATAAACCCGGTAATACATGTTCCGGCAACGATCCTTGGTGTATCTACAATGGAAAACTGGGGAAAGATCTTTGGGGATTTTGATAAATCCGGATATTCAATGTATGCACATGCTCTCTGTCCCTCTATCTGCGAGGTCCAGTACCAGTTCTATAATGAAGAGATAGCAATAGCAGAAAAGATCGGGGTCGGCGTCCCCCGCTATTCATATGAGTCATTCTTCAACCGCCGCAGCATACTGGCACAGGAATATATGGGGCTGGACAAGGATGGCAAGGACAATATGTGGCTCCCGCTGGATGAACCCACAACAGAAAGCAATACCGGACCCAACAGCATCCACCATCGTTATCTCACAGAAGACATTCCGGTAGGCTGCAAAGTGTATCACGAACTGGGAGTCCAGTACGGAGTAGCGACTCCGATCATAGATTCAATGATCGTACTTGCAAGTGCAATGCATAAGAAGGACTTCTTTAAAGAAGGTTACAGCCTTGAGTATATTGGTATAAAAGACATGAGCAAAGAAGAACTGCTCAACTACCTGAACAACGGAGTCTATAAGTAGAAGTTTTTGTCTGACAGTACCGGCTAACCCTCTTTATCCTGCATTCCTCCGGTTGGATAAAGAGGGTAGTTGGCAACAAAAGGGGGAAACGTATATGGGTATCTTTGATAAGTTCAAAATCGAAGACAAAGTAGTTGACGTTGATCTGGCTGAGCTTGAAACTGAATCAGGGAACAGGCTTGAAACTCTGCCGGACTGGACCAAAAAGATGACCGCTGCTCTTGCTCTGATTTGGGCATTATTCCAGATATACACAGGTATGATGGGGCTTTTTCCGGCTTTGATACAGCGATCAGTCACACTCGGTTTCGGTCTTGCATTATGCTTTATCTGTTTTAAATTTAAGAAATCTGATAATGACAAAGTTAAAATATACGATTGGATTTGTGTCCTGCTGTCCTTTGCCATACCAATATATCTCATAGGTACCTTTGATACACTAATAACACGCGGAGGGGCTCCCACAAACTTTGACATAATAATGGGTGTTACTCTGCTCGTCTTGGTAATTGAAGCTACAAGGCGGTGTGTAGGAATTCCTTTGGTGATCGTTGCCATAGTCTTTTTGGCTTATGCATTTTGGGGTCCTTATATGCCGAGCCTTATCGGACATCGCGGGTATGACCTGAGTAGAATAGCGGCACAAATGTTTATAACAGGGGAAGGTATTTTTGGAACACCAATGGCTGTAATGACGACTTTCGTCTTTGCTTTTATAGTTTTTGGCTGTTTTCTTGAGGTTACAGGGGGCGCAAAACTTTTTATTGATTTGGCATTTGCCCTCACAGGCCGTTTCGCTGGTGGCCCCGCAAAGACTGCAGTCGTTGCCAGCGGGCTCCTTGGAACTATTTCCGGCAGTTCGCTTGCCAATGTAGTTACAACAGGCTCCTTCACAATACCCCTGATGAAATCATGCGGGTACAAGCCTTCTTTTGCCGGTGGGGTCGAAGCTTCGGCTTCGTCAGCAGGACAAATAATGCCGCCTGTAATGGGTGCTGCTGCTTTCATAATGTCAGAGATGACAGGCATACCCTATCTCAGTATCTGTCTCTCTGCTGCAATTCCTGCAGTGCTTTACTACGTCTCTGTAATGCTCTCCGTTGATCTGGAGGCAAGAAGGACAAACCTAAAAACAGTTGATAAGAAGGACATCCCTCCTCTTTGGGGAACGACAAAACGTTGTATGCCGCTGATATTCCCGATCGTAACCCTTGTTGGTTTGCTTGTTGTAGGCTACACGCCTCTTAAGGCTGCGCTTTACGCGACAATAGTAATGATCATTGGATCGTTCTTCAGCAAAGAAACGAGGATGAATAAGGATCGTTTCTATGAAGCTTTGACCAAATCTTCGTACAACTCCGTATCTGTTTGCGTCGCATGTGCGGTATGTGGTGTTGTGACCGGGGTTATCACTCTGACAGGTATCGGATTGAAACTCTCTGACCTGATACTGCAAATTTCGGGAGGAGACCTTCTTTACACCCTTATTCTCACAATGATCGCATCAATAATACTTGGAATGGGTCTTCCTACAACTGCAAAATACATAGTACTATCTGCGATTGCAGCTCCGGCACTGGTTAAGTTGGGTGTTCCACTTATAGGAGCCCACCTTTTCATCCTTTATTTTGGGGTAATAGCTGAAGTAACACCCCCAGTAGCACTTACCTCTTACGCAGGTGCAGCAGTAGCAAAGGCTCCGGGTGTAGAAACAGCTATTCAGGGGTTGAAAATATCCATTGGGGCCTTTTTCATACCATTCATGTTCTGTTATTATCCATCTCTTCTGTTTGTGGACACCTCTCCGTCAGGTATGTTCTTTGGATTATTCAGTTCATTTATAGGTTTGACATGCCTTTCTTCGGCAAGTATCGGATATTTCTTTGGACCTATGAAAATATGGTTGAGAATGATAATGTTTGTAGGTGTAATTTTGGTTGTAAATCCGTCCCCAATTACTGACATTGCAGGAGTGTTGATAATTCTTGGAGTTTTCGCCTATCAGAAATTTTATACAGCCAAGCACCCCAAAATCGCAGTCTAACGATCAAATAAGGAGGCGATGCCCTTAATTTTGATTTATGCGCGCAAATATCCTTTGAGTTTTTTCAAGAATGATAAGAGATTGCAGACATCAAACCAAATGGAGGAATGAACATGAAGAAAAAAATAACAGCTTTTATTATGATGCTACTGGTCGCAATTTTTATTTCAACTAGCTGCGGTGTCGCAAGCGCTGTAACGTACCTTTCTCTTGGTACAGGCGGAGTAACAGGAGTCTATTATCCGTTGGGCGGAGCAATGGCCAACCTTATTACACAGAAGATCCCCGGTTACAACTGCACGGCAGAATCAACCGGCGGAGCTGTGGAAAACGCAATGCTCATATATAAAAACAAGATAGACATTGGTTTTGTCGATGCATCTTCAGCATTTAACGCTCCCAGAAAAAAGGGTGCATTTGCCAACGAGGATGTAAAAAACCTAAGAGGTCTGGTAAGCGTATATCCGGAATCAGTTCAGGTAGTTACTCTGGATAAAAATATCAAAACTATAGGTGATCTTAAAGGGAAAAGGGTAGCAGTTGGATCCCCCGGAAGCGGAACAGAAGTAATGGCAAAAGATCTGCTTACCCTTTACGGCCTTACTTATGATGACATCAAAGAAGATTTCCTTGGTTTCGGAGATGCTTCCTCAGGTCTTAAAGATAAGACCCTTGATGCAGCTTTTATTTGGGCGGGAGTTCCTACTTCGGGCATAATGGAATTAGGTACCCAGCACAAGGTCAGACTCCTCAACTTCTCTGATGACATGGTCAAGAAACTGAAGAAAAGCCATCCTTTCTGTGTCCCGGTAAGCATCACAAGCAAGCAGTACAGCAGCCTGATGGAAGATATCACGACGATAGCAGTTCCTGCAACTCTGCAGTGCCGCGCAGAACTCTCTGATGAGTTTGTCTATGATTTCCTTACGGTGCTTTTTGACAATCTTCCTGTAATATCAGGAGCACATGCCAGAGGAGGAGACCTGAGCCTGAAAACCGCACTGAACGGTATGGATGTAGATAATCTTCATCCCGGCGCGAAAAAATTCTACAAAGAAAAGGGCCTGATCAAGTAAGATTTTTGAAATAAAGTTCCGGACAATAAATTACATGCTTTAGAAACAGGATATAAGAGGGTTTTGTAAGGTCTTAACTGTAATTGCATATAGAACTGACGGTACGCTCTGTCAGAAAAACAGGAATTTACGCATGATAGAACGTCAGTGTTACTATGCCAAAATTGCATTTTTGCTTTGCAATTCCCTCTTGTTCTATGTTTTTCTAATCACGAATTAAGGATGATGAACGATGATATTTGAAACCAATTACAAACTTGAAGATTTTATATTAAAAACGGATTGGGAAAGTCTTCCATCAAACGTTAAGCATAGAGCAGTTGTTTGTGCCATCGACCTCACTACAGCACTCATCCTTGGCAGCAAGGGAGCGCAACATAGAGTCGGCCTTAACCTTGCAAAAAAAATATACAATGATGGTGATATCCCTGTAGTTGGTTCTGACACTAGGTTGAGTTTTATGGGAGCCACCGTTGCAATGAGCCACGCAGCCAACTCTTTTGATATAGATGACGGACACAACATGATCAGAGGACATCCCGGAGCTTCCTTTGTTGGAGGTGTTATGGCTGCCGCACTCAAAAATGACATTTCGTACCAAGAATACCTGACAACACTCGTAATTTGTTACGAATCGACCATCAGGTGGGCTCTTGCTATGCAGGATTTCTATAACTTTATGCACAGTACAGGGGCATACGGAGCATTTGGGACTGCAGCAGGTGTAGGGAAAGTCTTCGGGCTTGACCGTGAAGCATTGAACAACGCTCTTTCGATCGCAGATTTCCATGCTCCCATGACTCCTGTTATGCGTGCTGTTGAATACCCCTCCATGAATAAAGATGGAGTGCCCTTTGGAACTATGGTCGGAGCGATGGCGGTCATTGAGGCAATGGAAGGATACAAAGGAAAGACACATTTCCTTGAAATGCCCGAATATCAGAAATTAGTTGATACTCTTGGATCTGAATATGAGATATTGAACCTCTACTTCAAACCATTTACATGCTGCAGATGGGCTCATCAGCCGATTTCAGCATGTATCAAGTTAATGAAAGATCATTATTTTGGTTCGGAAGATGTTGAGCATGTAAAAGTAAACACTTTTGTCGCTGCTTCACGTTTGAGCAAAATCGTGCCTAATACAACAGATGAAGCACAGTACAACATTGCATATCCTGTTGCTGCTGCGCTCGTTCATGGTGATCTCGGCTACATGCAGATCCGTGATGAATCCCTTAAGGATGAAAAAGTGCTTTCAATGATGGATAAACTTGAATTTGCAGTCGATAATGAAATGGAATCTCAATTCCCCGCAAAGAGACTTGCATGGGTCGAAATAAAGCTTAAAAATGGCAAGGTCCTTAAATCAGAAGTTTTCTCAGCACCTGGAGAAGCCTCTGACAACGTTGATCACAAGTGGATAGTTGATAAGTTTACCCGTATCACAGGACCTCTTGTTTCAGAAGACAAGCAAAAGAGGATAATTGATGAACTGTCTGTCCCAAGTGAAAAATCTATGAGAGACATAGTGGGTGTTATAAATCGCGACTGATTGGATAAAGCTATTCTACAGAGGAAAAATCTCTGTTTCAAAATTTACTTGTGACAATTTTATCATTTTCGTCTTCAGAACCTCCTAGCGGCCTGTGAATTGTAATATGCCGGCCATAGGGGGTTCTTGTAAATTGCCGATAATTTATGACCCTCTTATTATCACATTTTTAATAAGACATAAGATCTCACTTGTCGAAATCTAAGTACATTGGTGGTCATTAAATGCTCCTTTACTAAAAGGCAAAAAGAGGAGTGGTCAGATGTTGAAGTTGACAGATCATGAAAAGGCAATGCTTGACGGCAAAATGGGGAAGTTCAAACAGAAGGCGATGGAATTCAACGTCCGCTATGCTAAAGTTCTTGGTGCGGAAGA
>JAAYHA010000354.1 GCA_012727545.1 Synergistaceae bacterium
CAAGTATCTTCGCGTGAAGCGCGCTGTTCGCTCTTGCAACCACAAGAGGGATACCGAGGTCGACCAGTATTGAGGTACAGAGAATGCTGTTCTCCAGGCTCGCACCTATGGTCACTATGGCAATGTCGACCTCTTTGGCTCCGACTTTTATCAGTGCGCTCTCATCAGATACATCGAGTTGGGCTGCCACATCTATCTTTTCAGACATCTCAGCGACCGGGCCTGCAAGCTGATCCACACCTATTACGCTCTGTCCCAGCTCAATAAGCTTTTCGCAAAGCGAAATCCCAAAACGTCCCAGTCCGACTATAAGGAAACTTTTTTTCTCTTTGCTCATCGTCCCGCTCCTTCGAGGATCGTTATCCTATGGGAATATTGACCTCAGTAAAGTGTATTTCTACCTTTTTCTCCTCTTTTATCAGGGTCGCAAAGAACGAAAGTATACCGACCCTTCCCCAGAACATCAGGGCCACAAGGACCATTTTACCAGCAACAGATAATTCTGATGTAATTCCGAGACTAAGCCCTACCGTACCCATTGCAGAGACAGCTTCAAAGAGCAGGGCTTCAAAGGAAAAATCTTCAATCAAAGACAGAACAACTGCTCCTATAAAAAAAGTAATTAAATACATAAATGACATAGCCAGAGCTCTCCTGACCGTTTGATAACCTATCTTACGGTGCCAGAAAACATTTTCGTCCCTTCCCAGCATCTCGTTCCAGGCAGCAACTGCAAGCACTCCAAGTGTTGTCGTCTTAATGCCGCCTCCTGTAGATGCCGGCGATGCGCCTATTACCATCAGTGCTATCATAAGTATCTTGCCCAGTTCTGAAAACACAGATGGCTGAACTGTGTCAAAACCCGCCGTCCTGGTCGTCACACTTGTAAAGAGCGCATTCCAAATTCTTGCCCAATCCGGAAGTCCGGCAAGTCCTTCATTCCAGTCTGATATCAAAAGCATAACTGTTCCAAGTGTTATCAGCCAGAAAGTAAGAAAAAGAACAAGCTTAGAATAGTGCGACAACCTGCCTTTTTTCCACAATACATCCCAGCAGTTTGCAAAAACCGGAAACCCTAAGCCCCCCAGTATTATTAACATCATCACAGAAGCAGGGACTATTATAGAAAGAGAAAAACCATTGAGTCCATTCGGAAGCGGAGAAAAACCTGCGTTGCAAAAAGCGCTGACAGAATGAAAGACAGCATAATAAATTGATTTTTCGACAGGTATTCCATGACGGATGAATCCCCAGTAAAGCAATAAAGCACCAAAGGTTTCTACAACAAATGTATATTTTGCGATTATAGTGAGCAGCCTGACAGCACCGCTCACACCATCCAAACCGAAGCCCCCCAGAAAAAAGAGCCTGCTCTTTATGCCGATCCTTCTTCCCGCTACAAGTCCGAGCATCATTACAGCAGTCATTATGCCAAGTCCGCCTATCTGTATCAGGACCAATATTATGAGCTGCGAGACCATCCCCAGCCCTGTAGAAAGGTTTATTGTCACAAGGCCTGTCACACAGACAGCCGATGTGGACATAAAAAGAGCGTCCGCAATTGATATCGGCATGTCGTACAAATATGTGTTTGATAACCATAGCAACAGGGCTCCCACCAGTATGACCAGCAGGAACCCCAAAACTATCACTTGCTCAACTCTGTAAGAAGTTTGTACTTTCAA
>JAAYHA010000355.1 GCA_012727545.1 Synergistaceae bacterium
GCGTCTATTGCCGCGTCAAGGTCCTCTTTCGTATGCCTTGCCGAGACCTGGGTCCTGATGCGGGCTTTGCCCCTTGGCACGACAGGGAAGGAGAAACCTGTGACGTAGACTCCTTTTTCAAGGAGCCTGGCCGAGAATTCGGTTGCTGTTCTTGCATCATAGAGCATGATAGGAACGATGGGATGCGTTCCGGGCAGCAGGTCGAAACCAAGTGATTCCATCTTTTCCCTGAAGTACGAGGTGTTATCATGGACTCTGTCCCTGTATTCTGTCGTCTCTCCAAGCATTTTGATGACCTCAAGGGAAGCTCCCGCTATTGCAGGGGCCAGCGTGTTAGAGAAAAGATACGGCCTGCTGCGCTGCCTCAGGAGTTCAACGATCTCCCTCTTCGCGCTTACGTAGCCACCTGACGCACCGCCGAGAGCCTTTCCGAGAGTGCCGGTCATGATGTCCACGCGGCCCATTACTCCGCAGTATTCGTGGGTACCGCGCCCAGTCTTTCCCATGAACCCCACCGCATGGCTGTCATCGACCATCACAAGGGCATCATACTCATCCGCAAGGTCGCAGATGGCTTTAAGGTTCGCTATGTAACCGTCCATTGAAAAGACCCCGTCCGTGACTATCATCTTTATGCGGCAGCCCTTCGCAGCATCAAGCTTTGCCCTGAGGTCTTCCATGTCGTTGTTTTTATACCTGAATTTTGATGCCTTGCAGAGACGGATCCCGTCGATGATGCTTGCATGGTTCAGTTCATCGCTTATGACGGCATCACCCTCCCCCAGTATGGGTTCGAATACACCGCCGTTGGCGTCGTAGCATGATGAATAGAGGATAGTGTCCTCCATGCCAAGGAAATCGCTTATGGCTGCTTCGAGATCTTTGTGTATCTGCTGTGTGCCACAGATGAACCGTACTGAGGCTAGTCCGTAACCCCACCTGTCATAGGCCTCTTTTGCCGCCCTGATGACCCTGGGGGAGTCGGCAAGGCCGAGATAGTTGTTTGCGCACATATTTATGACGCCAAAGTTTGTCGTTGTGTCTATTACATCCCTCTGCGGAGTTGTTATGACCCTCTCTGACTTATAGAGCCCCTGCTCTTTTATCTCTTCTATTGTTTTGGCTATGATCCCGATCGCGCTTTTCATTATCTCGTCCCCCCGTCTTCAAACGTTCTGCCAGTCCAGGACCACCTTGCCCGATCCACCGCTGTTCATTGCCCTGAACCCCTCTTCAAAATCCCTGACATCAAACCTGTGGGTTATGACACGGCTTATGTCCAGCCCGCTCTGGAGCATCGTGGTCATCTTATACCAGGTCTCATACATCTGGCGTCCGTAGATGCCCTTCAGTGTAAGTCCGTGGAATATTACCTTATCCCAGTCTATAACTGTTCCAGGTTCAAGAAGACCCAGCAGGGCGATCCTCCCTCCGTTGAACATGTGATCGACCATGTCCGAGAAGGCTTTCGGACTTCCCGACATCTCAAGCCCCACGTCGAAGCCTTCCCGCATTTTCAGTTCAGGGAAAATGTCCCTCAGTTTTTCTCTTTTTACGTTGACTGTGCGGGTCGCGCCCATCTCTTTTGCAAGAGAGAGCCTGTAATCGTTCAGATCTGTCACCACTACGTTCCTTGCTCCGACATGCCTGCATATCGCCGCAGCCATCATGCCTATCGGACCGGCACCTGTTATCAGGACGTCCTCCCCGATAAGGTCAAACTGGAGAGCCGTGTGCGTTGCGTTTCCGAGGGGGTCAAAACAGGATACGATGTCGTCGGGTATCTCGGGAGCGCATCTCCAGACATTCGTCTTGGGTATCGAAAGATACTGCGCAAAGGCCCCGTTCCTGTTCACTCCGACGCCGATGGTATTAGGGCAGTTATGCCGTCTACCTGCAAGGCAGTTCCTGCACGTGCCGCAAACGATATGCCCCTCTCCGGAGACCCTCTCGCCTATCTCCCAGCCCCGCACATGGCTGCCGGTCTTTA
>JAAYHA010000356.1 GCA_012727545.1 Synergistaceae bacterium
CTGTTTTTATCTCTTTTCTTTTTGATCGCGGGGTATCTCCGTCATAAGTGAAAGACTTTATCTGTCCCTTGAGAGACCGGCTTAATTCATTTATCTCAGTGAGCTGATCCTGTGCCAGGGCTTTGGTCGGGAAAAGATACATAGCTCTTCCGCATGGATCTTTGACTATGGAGTTCAGTACCGGCAGATCATAGCAAAGAGTTTTACCGGAGGCGGTCGGAGTTACCACAACGATATCCTTTCCTGCAGATGCCATGGAAAAAGCCTGGCTTTGGTGAGAGTAGAGCCTTTCAATACCTTTGTTTTTCAGAGAGTTTATTATTTCCGGATCAAGGCTCCCAAAAGATCCGTAGCTAGCCTCTTTTGGTTTTATGCTGTGAAATAAGCCTATATCCCCGTCCTGCCTGCGAAGCCACTTTAAGTATTCTCCGACCCCGAATCTTTTGCTTCGAAAGAAATTCCTCCACATATCAACGGAAGGCGTCCATCATCATTTTGACCGAGCTGATCAAAACTACGGCAGTCAGGATCCATCGGATAAATCGGTGGTCAGCACTTAAGTTGAACCTGGCTCCCGCGTTGCCTCCGATGATTGAGCCGAAAGCAAGAGCGAATGCGGCTGTCCAGTTTACCATTCCGAATGATGCGAAAAGAGCCAGGCTGGCCATAGTGTAGAAGGCAACTATAGTAATCTTAAGCACATTGGCTTCACGGAGGTTTTTCTTGCAGCCTCCCGAAATGACCCAGATCAGCAGAAAACCGACACCTGCCTGAAGGAAACCGCCGTATATTCCAACGAGGAAAAGTGCGGCTGTCCTTTTGGGCGGGGAGAGAGGATCCCCCTGGGGCGCATCCCACATTTTCGGTTTTGCGATCAAAAGAATACCCATGGAAAAAATTGAAATGGCTGCAATAATACGGAAGACTTTCGCCGGCATGTAAACAGCTGAAAGAGTCCCAAATACAGCTCCTGCAATTGCAGGCAATATATAGTCTGCCGCTTCCTTCCAGTCTATTTTTCCGTTTTGATTGTAGTGTCTGATGGCCGAGAGGTTTTGAAAGAGGATCGAGACCCTGTTCGTGGCGTTCGCTACCCCCAGGTCCAGCCCTATGAAATTTAATATAGGCAGGGTAAGAATGGACCCCCCGCCGGCTGTTACGTTCAAAAATCCGGCGACTGTTCCGGTAAGCATTGTCAGGAGAAGCGTTAATGTGGTATTAATTTCCACAGGCATGAGGCCTCCATATCATGTAAAATTATCAGGGGGTGGACGAATTGCTGAAGTTAAGAGTTCTGGTAGACAATAATACACTCATCGACAGATATTTTACAGCTGAACCGGGGTTGAGTTTCTGGATCGAAACTGATGGCAGAAGGATACTCTTCGATACAGGCTATTCAGATCTGTTTATAAAAAATGCACAGATAATGGGTATAGATGTAAATAATGCAGATATGACAGTTCTTTCTCATGGACATAACGATCATACATGGGGGCTGAACCATTTGGTCCAGCACTTTGACAGGACGATGAAAAATGACCGGCCTGAAGTGATAGCGCATCCCGGCGCATTCGAGAGAAAACGAAGCGGCAGACTGGAGATCGGGATGATCCTCAGGGAGGATGTTATCGGGGAGTATTTCAAAGTTTCAAAATGCAGAGGTCCCGTCAGAATTAC
>JAAYHA010000357.1 GCA_012727545.1 Synergistaceae bacterium
GCCTCTTTAAGCTGTTTTTCCCTTTCTACAGGAGAGTCCATGTCAATGGAGAGCAGTCTGAGCCTCTGTATCAGGGCTGTAAGGTCCTGGAGGGGGCCGTCATGTATCTCTCGCGAGATCCTTGCCCTCTCTTCTTCCTGGACTTTTACGAGGTCATTTACATACCGTCGCGATAGCTGCACTTTGTCTATTGCCGAGTTTGCAAGGACAACAAGGGCCTCTCTCAGTTTCTGGAGTTCTGTGACTGCTTCCGGCGCATTTTTCAAAGGGACTTCTTCACCCCAGCTTAGCATAGAGACCTCTTCTTCAAGGTCCTTAAGGGGCATTATTACTTTTTGCCACATTATGTACACCGAGAAGATGCCGATCAAGCCAAGGATACCCATAATGAACGGCCAGAAGGTAGTCAGCGATACCATTGGTCCAAGCAGTTTGTCCCACGAGACTGCCGCCAGAACGAACAGGTTTCTCTGAAGCATAGGGTAGACCGCTATGGTGTAAAATCTTCCGTCAGGTCCCCTGATTTTCTCGGGAGACATGATGGTCAACGGCTTGTCCCATATAATTGACAGGATAGTTACGTCGGATGTCCCGTATATAAGATTGCCGTCACTGTCAAAGACAGCAAACATCCCCGGAACTGCCATTTCGTCAGACATCATTTCTCCAAGCCCGAGTATGCGGGACCTGTACTGATTTGGCTGCCAGGTTCCGTCAGTCCTCAGGTCCCATTGTGAAGACTCCAGTCTTGCTGCAGCTCCTCTTGCGAGGTTCTGCACGTAAGAACCTGCTACCCCCTCCATCGTATTTTCAAACTGGCAGAAGCCTATCCAGGCCAGAAGGAATGCTCCCAGACTGGGCAGAAAGACTGCAACAGTAAGCTGAAGGAGAAGGTTTCTCCTCAATCGAGCAGTTCCTCCAATGTCACTATACCGTATTTAAGAGAGAGAAGCATTGCCTCAGTCTTGTTTTTTGCTCCAAGCTTGTCGTATATTGATGCCAGATGTGTCTGCACAGTCCTCTCACTTATGAAAAGCTGTGTGGCTATCTCTTTTCCCGAAAGTCCCCGCGCAGCAAGGAGAAGTACCTCCCTTTCCCTTACTGAGACAGGTTCCGGAACGAAGTCCCCTTCCTGTTCAACAGCATTTGCCACCTCACTGTCGAGATAGAAGCCTCCCCGTGCAACGATCCGTATCGCCTTTGAAAGAGTTTCCATACTTGCGGTCTTAAGAACGTAACCCCTGGCACCTGCTCTTAGAGATGCCATAACGTACTGCTGTGCATCGTAAGAGGTGAGCATCAGCGATGCAACCGGAAGAGATGCCTCTTTTATCTTTCTTGCGAGAGCCACACCGTCAATGCCGGGCATCCTGATGTCAAGAAGAGCCACCTGAGGCTTAAGCTGCTGTATCCCTGCCCATGCTGATTCTCCGTCTGCGAAGCTTCCCAGGATATTAAAATCTGTCTCTTTTGCCAGATAAGCTTTCATGCCTTCCCTGGTTAGCGGGTGGTCATCGGCAAGTACCAATGAAATTGACATTTTGTATCCTCCCTCCGTCTATTTTACTTCTCGTGGTCTTTCAGGAACCGAGCCCGATCTCTTTTTCTACAGGCCTTAATGCCGTGATAGTCTGCTCTATAAGCGTTTCCAGCGGTATGTTCAGTAATTCTGAACCCTTCTCGATAACTTCCCTGTTTACACCTCTGGCGAAAGCCTTGTCCTTCCATTTTTTCTTGACTGATTTCAGTTCCAGATCCTGAAGCGATTTGCTTGGTCGTACAAGAGCTACTGCTGTTATAAATCCGGTAAGTTCATCTATTGTGTAGAGATATTTTTCACACAGCGTCTCAGGTTTGATGCCTGAGTATTCCCAGCCGTGAGCGAGAACGGCATGAACAAAATCATCAGGGTAGCCTTTTTCCCGGAGCATTTCCCCACCTTTCATGGGATGGGTCTCCGTGCTGGGAAATTCTTCCCAGTCTATGTCGTGCATAAGGCCTATCAGGCCCCAGTAATTTTCGTCCTCTCCGTTTTCCTTGGCAAACCATCTCATCGCCGCCTCAACAGCGAATGCATGTTTGATATGCATATCTTCTTTGTTGTGTTCCCTAAGGAACTCGATCGATTCTTCACGCGTAAACATTTATATGATTCCTCCCATCGAAAAATTATTCATTGCCGTATCTTCGTCGGGTATACAGACTGCCTCGATTCCCGACTGCAAAATGATCTCTCTGGATATTTTGTCGGGATAAGGATGGATATAGACTATCCGCCTGCACCCGCAGTTGATAAGGGCTTTAGTGCAGTAGACGCACGGCTCATGTGTGCAGTAGAGCCAGCATCCCGCTGTGGCCACTCCTGCATATGCCGCCTGTGCAATGGCATTTATCTCGGCATGCGAACCACGGCAAATCTCATGTCTTTCGCCCGAAGGGATGCCCAGCTTTTCCCTCAGGCATCCAGCCTCTTCACAGTGTATTATCCCTTTGGGAGCTCCGTTGTAGCCGGTACTCAGTATCTGCTGGTCCTTTACCAGGACAGCGCCGACATTTCTTCTCATGCAGGTGCTCCTGCTCGCGACTACCTTTGCTATCATTAAAAAATAACTGTCCCAGTCCGGACGGTTCAGCATGTGGTCCTCCCTTTTGTGTATTCAAATGTTATATAAAGTATAGTTTATTTTGCTATATTTATGTTGATAAAAAAGAGCATGGATCTCCGATTTTTTTATGTTGACCGGACTGCCCATGTGTTTACCGGCATCCTGAAAAACAATATGGCCTGATATAAGAATAAATCATAAGCGGATTTATACTCTTTATTAAATTTACATGTTGAATGATTTTTTTTCGACAGGAAATTGCGGAGATATCAGATATTTTTTATAAGTTTTTCTATTGCAGTCCTGAGTTCTTCGTAGGAATGGCTGCGATCTCTTGCACACTCCTTTGCGGGTCTGTCGCAAATAAGGCATGTACGTGGGGGAAGTCCAAGATCGGACCTTGAGATCGTTTTCTCCTGCACAATGATGTCGATGTCAAAAATGCGGCCTTCAGGAGTCTTTTCTTCAATATTCACAGCAATTTCCTTTGCTTTTTTTGCCGCAGAGATATCGCCTTCAAAAAAGCCTATCCAGCAAACACCCGCAGCATTTATTGTCCTTTTTTCGTGTTGGGGAAGGGATGTCCATTTGTCAATAAATGTCTTACAGAATCTTTCGACAGCCTTTTCATCATTTGGTACTCGTTTTGGATATCCCGGGATGTTAAGGGTCACCTGGCAGGCAAATATATTTTCAGAGAGATAGCTGCTTCTGATCCTTACTCTCTCTTCTCTGCCTGAAAGTATTTCGTAAAGGGCATCCCCAGTGTCAGTTTTGTTTATGTTCATGGATCAGTTTCTCTACGACGGACCTTCCTCTTTCCGAAGAGAGGTAATCCAGAGTAACAGGGGGGAGCATTCTCTTTAAGGCATCCAGGTCGTTTTCAACTATGGCCTTTCTCACCCTTGAAGCTGAGACGGCTGTTCCGGAAGGGTCGTTCAGTCTGTTGATCTCTACAACTTCCACACCACGCGGTGGAAGGACTTTTTTCATCATCTCGTTATACTTTGCTGTGATCGGACAAAATGGTTCTGTTCCAACGAAACGTTTTTTTATCGAGAGTTCCGGAACAAAAAGGTTCGCAAAAAGGGTGGCATCAAGTTCAGCCTGTGTTTCTGCGACAGAAGCCGTACATTTGTCCTTCAGAAAGTACGTGGGGAACGTCGCCCTTGATACTGCGTAGTCACTGCTTGCGATGAGCTTGACGTTTCTGAGGTCTTTCGTTCCCTCTTCGACAAGCATCATCCTGTCTTTAAAAGGAAATAGAGAGAGGTCCTCCTGGACGATTATGACATAAAGGCCGTCACATTCGCCTGCAGCAGTCTCGATCAGGAACCTGTGACCGTTTGTAAATGGGTTGCAGTTCATTACAGCAGCCCCGATGTTTTTTTTATCCGGGAATATTTTATTTTGCTTAAGGATCTCACGGTAATCTTCAGAAGATGGCTGTCCGGACTCCATCAAAACAACAGTCTCTGTCCTCGCCAGTTCCCTGAATCCCAGATATGCAAATTTATCCGCCATATCGCACTTAGTGTAGACGAAAAGGTGGAATATGCCGTTTTCCCTTGCATAACGAAGCAGGTCGGATATGACCATACCCGAGAGGCCGGCTTCCTGCCATTCGGCATCTGCTGCCACCATTTTTATTACTTTGCCCTGCAAACTTGCCGTTGCGATGACCTTTTCAAGGGAGTTCTCCACGACAGCAGTACAGTCAGGAGCGCCTTCAAAGGTCAGTCCGTTTCTCTCAAGCAGCCGTTCCACCTGTTCTTTTTCATTTTTGCTGAGATTTTTAATCGTTCTGGTCTGAAAGCCAAACATTAAGCCTTAGTCCTTTCCAAGCTTTCTTTTTAGAATTTCTCCTATGCTTGACCTTGGCATCTCTGTAAGGAAATCGATTATTCTGGGTACTTTGTAGTAAGAAAGTTTTTTCTTGCAGTGTTCGATCAGTTCCTTTGAAGTGACCTTTTCATCTTTTTTCAGGACAACGAATGCCCTTACTATCTCTCCGCTTATTGAGCGGGGCACTCCTATGACTGCCGCCTCAATTACAGCGGGATGTTCAAGCAGGACTTTTTCAACTTCCTGGGCATAGACTTTGAAGCCCCCGACGAAGATGACCTCTGATCTGCGGCCCACAAGGTAGAGATATCCGTCATTGTCGAACCTGGCTATGTCACAGGTGTCGAACCATCCGTCAACAAATCTCTTTGCAGTGAGCTCGGGGTTTCTGTAGTAGCATTTTGCCACATTCTCGCCCCTGATCCAAAGATGGCCTTCTGCACCTGCTGGTAGGACCGATCCTTCATCGTTTCTGATCTCAGCTTCTACACAGGATAAAAGTGTGCCGACACTGCCGGTTTTTCTGTTTTCAATACCCGGGGCTATTGATACGACGGAAGCAGCTTCAGTAAGCCCGTATCCTTCTATGACAGGAATGCCAAGGTACTCCTGGGATCTTTTGTCAAAATCGAGAGGAAGCCTGTCACCTCCCGAGAGTATGTATCTGAGGCTTTTTGGAGGTGTAATTCCCCTTGCTACTGTTCCAAGCAGAAGCGAAATAATTGTCGGAACGGCGGGAACGATAGTTACAGAAGCATTTCTCATGGCGTCCATCGCAGCCTCAGGAGGCATGAAGGTCGGAAGGACGACCTGGCTTGTGCCTTTGACAAGAGGGATCAGGGAACCGCAGACAAATCCAAATGCGTTAAAATTCGGCAGAGCATTAAGGAAAACGTCGTCGTCCGTCAGTGTGCCGATATGATCCACGCATGCGTTGATGCTTGCGTAAAGGTTGGCATGAGTCAAAGGGACAGCTTTTGGTTCACCCGTAGTGCCGGAAGTGTAAAAAATTACTGCAGTATCTGTAGATTCTTCCTCGGACGTTCTTCCTGCAATGCTTTCCACAGGGGCGTCCAAAGAAGTTACGACACAGGGTATGCCCTCCTCGGAGATAAGTGGCACAATGCTTGATGAACCCCTGTAAGTAATCGAGGCGAAGACATCTGCGTGCCTGAGCTGTTTTATTAGGGAGACGTAACCGCTTCTGGGATCTATGGGTACTACCGTTCCCCCAAGCTTCCATACTGCTATCATTGACGCAAGCAGTATAGGGCTGTTGGGAAGAAGGAAAGCCATTCTTTGTCCGGCCTTGAAGCCGCTTGAACGGAAGCCTTTCTCGCATTCCTCTGTCAGTTCAAGAAACGCGCCGCCTGACCACCATGTTTTCTGCCACCATATAAATGGTTCTGTCCGAAGTGATTCAAGGTTTGATATTATGATATCTTCAAGTCTGGGAGCCAATGCTTCCCCTCCACTCTGTTAAAGCTTTAATGCCATGTACGATTCCCATGCAGCTGAAAAAGGAAGCATGCTCTCAGGAATGTCGTACCTTGGGTGGTGAAGACCATATTCCAGCCCGGTTCCCATGAGCATAAAAACAGATGGGACGCATGAACTGAAGAAGGAAAAATCCTCTCCGGAGAGCAACGGCCGTTCCAACATTTTAATGCCATCCTCACCAAAGAAAGGAATACCGATGTTGACTACCTTATCAACCATTTCAAAGTCATTCTCGACCTGACTGTAATTCCTTGTGTATTCTACAGAGGCCAGGCCTCTGAATGCTTTGGCAATTGCAGGAGCAACAGTTTCTATCCTGCTCTGGACAAAATCCCTTGTTTTTGGACTGAAAGCGCGCAGCGTTCCCCACAGATTGACCTGTTCAGGTATTACATTATAAGCGTAACCCGCCTCTATCTGTCCGAAAGATACAACTACAGGGTCTCTTGGGTCTATCTCTCTTGTAAGCATCGTCTGTATAGCAACTACGATGTGAGAAGATATAGTTATGGGGTCGATGGCCATGTGAGGCTCTGCGGCGTGTCCGGCAGTACCTCTGATGTCGATATGTATCCTGTCTGAAAGCGCTGTAAGGACACCTTTACGCAGGAAAAGCTCACCATAAGGAATTTCTGACCACCAATTGAGAGAAGCTGCGTTTCCGATGTTGAAAGTTTCAAGGAACCTGTTTTCAACAAGTATCCTGGCCCCGCCTTTTCCTTCCCCCGCAGGCTGGAAAAGGAATACAACCTTTCTTTTTAATTCATCTCTGTGAA
>JAAYHA010000358.1 GCA_012727545.1 Synergistaceae bacterium
CCTATGATGCATAGCTTAACAAGTCTGTATGGAGATTTTATGACTTAAATGTGTGGATTTTATGGGAATATTTTAAGTTCGCCGCCTCTTTGGCAATATCGATGACCCTTTTGGAAGACAAAAAACTTCCGCTTAACGAGAATTTCTCTTAAGCGGAAGTTTTTTGATCTTGTTGTTTATACTTGGAAAGATGTGCTTAAATTTTATTCTTTGAAAGCCCTATCTCACGTCCAAGGTCATAAGCCTTCATGTTGCTCTCAAGGAACTCCGGTTTTCTTGCTCCCAGTTTCTGTTTTATGATCTCCCTGGCTGTCTCGTCAGAAATAAAATCAGATATTGCAATGACGACTCCTAGTATGATCACATTCACAGCTCTTTCGTTACCCAGGCTTCCTGCTATCTTTGAAGCTTCGACAGGTATAACTTTGATGTCGTCTCTTGTCGGTGTGTATTTTGCCATATCACTGTTATATATCAAAACACCGCCGGATCTGACTGATTTTTCGTATTTGTCAAGAGAAGGCTGGTTCAGTGCGACCACCACATCGGGTTTTGTTACGAACGGCGAACCTATCTCCCTGTCGCTGACAGTAACACCGCAGTTGGCAGTTCCGCCCCTCATCTCAGGTCCATATGAGGGAAGCCATGTAACATATTTACCCTCTTTTATGGCGCCGTACGCAACCAGCTGCCCCAAGACCATTACGCCCTGACCGCCAAAGCCTGCGCAAAACAGCGTACGTGTGTAATTCGACATTTAGCCGGACCTCCCTTACTCAAAGTCCTTGAATACCCCTAAGGGGTAATAAGGGATCATGTTATTCACAAGCCAGTCGCATGCGTCAGTGGGCCTCATTCCCCAGTTCGTAGGGCAGGTAGAGAGGACTTCAACAAAGGAGAAACCCTTATTCTCCATCTGGTTTTTAAAAGCTTTCCTGATCGCTTTTTTAAGACCGTTCAAGTGAGAGGGTTTTGCCGCAGAGACCCTTTCTATGTAACATGGCGAAGCAAGGGATGCCAGCAACTCTGACATTCTTATCGGGTAACCGGCCCTGAGAGGGTCTCGCCCGCTCTGGGTGGTCGTTGTCTTTTGTCCGAGCAGTGTAGTAGGAGCCATCTGGCCTCCTGTCATGCCATATATCGCATTATTTACAAAAATTACGGTTATGTTTTCTGACCGATTGGCGGCATGTACTATCTCTGCCATACCTATCGAGGCAAGATCTCCGTCTCCCTGATATGTGAAAATCAGCCTGTCCGGCCTTATCCGCTTGAAGCCTGTCGCCACTGCAGGAGCCCTGCCGTGCGGAGCTTCAATGAAATCTGTATCTATGTACCCGTACATAAGGGCCGCACAGCCCACAGGAGCTACTCCCGTGGTTATATCCTGAATATAAAGTTCGTCCAGAGTCTCGCATAACATCCTGTGGATTATCCCGTGAGTGCAGCCGGGACAATAGTGTGAATGAACTCCCTCTACCCAACTTTTAGGTCTCTGGTAAACGATTTTTTCTGCCACTTTCAGTCCCCTCCTTTTCAGGAGAGCTCCGCAAATATCTTGCGGCACTCTTCTTCAATTTCTTCTACCCCAGGACACATACCGCCTGAACGTCCGTAAAAACTCACAGGAATATTGTATTTGACTCCCCTGTTTACATCTTTTATCATCTGTCCCCAGTTCATTTCGACATCAAGGATGTGTTTGCAGGTTGGGATAAGTGTTTCGAAATCTTTGTACGGGAACGGGCTTACCAGAAGCGGCCTTATAAGTCCAACTTTGTATCCTTCAGCCCGAAGGCTGTCAACAGCAGACCTGGCTATCCTGCCAACTGTTCCGAAAGCTGAAATGACCACGTCCGCATCGTCCGTAAGATATTTTTCACATGCAGTTTCATTCTTTTCTATTTCGTGCCACTTTGCTTCAAGCTTTCTGTTGTGTTCTTCAAGTTCGTCCGGATCAAGGAAGAGACTTCTGATGATGTTCCTATTCCCTCCCCTTTCACTCATATATCCGCAGGCCCATTTTTCCGGATGTGAAAGGTTTTTGCCGTGACCTTCCGGGATCTCCACAGCTTCCATTATCTGTCCGATGACTCCGTCACAGAGCACCATTACCGGCGTCCTGTATATCTGTGCAAGATCGAATGCTTTCTGGACCATGTTCACAGTCTCCTGAAGTGAACCCGGAGCAAGGACTATAAGGTTGAAATCGCCATGGCCGATGCCGCATGTCGCCTGGTTGTAGTCTGACTGAGATGGGAGAATACCGCCCAAACCCGGGCCTGCCCTGACTACGTTGACCACTACGACCGGGACTTCCTGCCCTGCAATATAACTCAATGTCTCCGACATAAGAGAAATGCCAGGGCTTGAGGAGCTTGTCATGACCCTTTCTCCGGTAGCTCCCCCGCCAAGTATCATATTTGACGCCGCAACTTCGCTTTCTGCCTGCAGATAGGCGCCGCCAACCTCAAAAAGCCGCTTTGACATGTACTCCGGAATCTCGTTCTGGGGGGTTATCGGATAACCGTAGAAATACTTGCAGCCCGCCTGAACAGCAGCCTCAGCTATCGCTTCAGTACCTTTCATC
>JAAYHA010000060.1 GCA_012727545.1 Synergistaceae bacterium
CGTGAGTCAAGGCCTCTTGTTTTCGCTGCTTCTGCAAAAAGGAGTGCATGCGCCATCTGGTTGACAAGATCAACTCTCTCGGGAAGTGTGGACTGTGCAAGCATAAGGCCCACCATCATCTGGTTGCCTCCTGTTGTGGTAGCCATGAGGTTCAGCACCTCTTTTTCATCGAGAGTCGATGTTCCTACTGTCAGGACCGGTTTATCGGCAGCGATGGCAGCTGAAGTGCCAATTAACAGTACAAATAAGAAAACTGCGATGACCTTTGTGACTTTTTTGAAAGACATAACAAAATCCCTCCTGGATATTCCCTGTTATTTTTAAAATGCAAAACAAATGCTATCACAAAAAACGAAAACCCGAGAGGATAAAAATACATATCATCCTCCCGGGCCCTGTTATTTTCTCAGCTCACTTTTTTTCTGTCTCGAATTTCAGTTCTCCGTCGGCTACAGTGACTAAAACTTTTTCCCCTGCTTTGACAGTTCCCTCAAGCATAAGATTGGAGAGAGAATCCTCCACCAGCTTCTGTATTGCCCTGCGAAGGGGTCTTGCTCCGTATTTGGGGTCATATCCGCGCTCAAGAAGCAGTTTTTTCGCTTCTTCATCTATTTCCAGAGTTATCTGACACTCCAAAGTCCTGGCCTTGACCTCCTCCAGCATTATGTCAACTATTTTGAGGAGCTCTTCCTTGCCAAGCGGGTTAAATACAATGATCTCATCTATCCTGTTCATGAACTCAGGTCTGAAGACAGTCTTTGCTGATTCAAGAACGGTTGATTTCATTTTGTCTGTATCGAAATCACCCAATTTCTTATCAGCATCAGCAAATCCCATGCTCCGGGTCCTCATTGCGTCGCTCAGTCCGATATTGGACGTCATTATGATCACTGCATTCTTGAAGTCTGTAAGGTGTCCCTGGCCATCAGTCAGCCTTCCGTCCTCTAGAAGTTGAAGAAGCATATTGAAGACATCGGGATGGGCCTTTTCTATCTCGTCGAAAAGGACTACCGAATATGGCCTGCGCCTGATAGCCTCTGTAAGCTTGCCCCCCTCTTCAAAACCTATATAACCGGGTGGGGCTCCTATCAGTTTGGCGGCTTCGTGCCTCTCCATAAATTCACTCATGTCAAGCCTTATCATGGCATCATCGCTTCCAAACATAAATTCCGCCAACGATCTTGCCATTTCTGTCTTTCCGACTCCCGTGGGGCCAAGGAACAAGAAGCTTCCAACCGGTCTTTTGGGGTCCTTCATACCACTCCTTGACCTTCTGATCGCACGAGCTACAGCAAGCAGAGCTTCATCCTGTCCGATAAGCCTCTGCCTTATTTCGTCTTCCATCCTCATAAGCCTTCTGCTTTCCTCTTCAGTCAGCTGAGTAACTGGGATCCCTGTCCACTCAGAGACGATCGAGGCAATGTCTTCTGCCTTTACGTCAGGTGTAAACTGGTTCCGTGATTCGGTCCAGCTTTTGCGCCATTCGGCTATCTGTGTAATAAGATCTTTTTCCTGATCCCTCAGGTCAGCAGCCTTTTCAAACTCCTGAGATCCGACCGCTGCCTCTTTTTCCCTTTTTATGTCCACAACGCTTCTCTCGAGCGCTTTAAGATCGTCCGGCACTTCAAGCGTCTGGATCCTCGCCCTTGCGGAAGCCTCATCGATGAGATCAATGGCCTTGTCGGGCAGGAACCTTTCTGTGATGTAACGCTCAGAAAGCCTTGCTGCGGCAGCAAGCGCATCGTCTGTGATCTTCACCCTGTGGTGTGCCTCATAGTTGTCCCTTAGTCCCTTCAGTATGCTTACTGTATCCTCTTCTGAGGGCTCCTCCACCTGTACGGGCTGAAAACGTCTTTCAAGGGCGGCGTCTTTTTCAATGTACTTTCTGTACTCTGTGATCGTCGTCGCACCTATCACCTGGAACTCTCCCCTTGAGAGGCTGGGCTTGATGATATTTGCGGCGTCGACAGCGCCCTCTGCTCCTCCGGCTCCTACAAGGGTGTGTATTTCATCTATGAATAGAATTACCTTTTTGGCTTCCCTTACCTCTTTCACGATCCTGCGCATGCGTTCTTCAAACTCGCCCCTGTACTTAGTCCCTGCCACCAGGTTCGCTACGTTGAGCTGCATGACACGCTTGTCTTTGAGGATCTCGGGTATCTCCCCCGAGATTATCCTCTGGGCGAGTCCCTCCGCTATGGCTGTTTTTCCCACGCCGGGTTCACCTATCAGCACAGGGTTGTTCTTCGTCCTGCGTGATAATATCTGGACTACTCTCTGTATTTCCTTGTCCCTTCCGATAACAGGATCCAACTCACTGTTCCTGGCCATGTTCGTAAGGTCTATGCCTATCTGGTCAAGAGTTGGCGTCCTGCTATGCACCTGGGCTTCCGGTCTGCCGGGGGGAAGCTCCTCTGCCTTGAGAGGGTCGGATTCAGGTTCGACCTGGTTCCCGCTTAGGATATTCCTGACCATCATCCGTGTCCTTGCAAGATCCATCCCATGGGAGGCGAGGAGCTGGGCAGCCATGCCTTCGCCTTCAGCAAGGATCCCGAGAAGGATATGCTCAGTACCTATATAATTGACGCCCATTTTTCTGGCTTCCCTCATGGAAAGATCTATAACAAGCTTTGCCCTTGGGCTGGAGGGAAGGTCTACAGGCTCAGACCTGGGTCTTACAGTTCCTATAAGACTTTCTATCTCTGCCTTGAGCACTTCCGGATGCAGCCCATAATTTGCCAGGATCTGCGTAACTATGCCATCAGCATCATCGAGGAGCCCCAAGAGTATATGTTCTGTTCCTACGACCTCGTGTCCAAGACGCAAAGCCTCATGATGAGCAAGCTGGAAAACCCTCTTGCCCCTTTCAGTAAAATTCTGCCACATTCAGCCTCACGCATCCTTTTCTTTTTCTGTCTTTTCTTCCAGATCCTTTATCTGATCCCTGATCTGAGCTGCAAGTTCATAATTTTCTGATTTAACAGCTTCTGTCATCTCGTCTCTCAATAAGGAAAGCTTATCCCTTTTCACCGCAGGTGCACCAGCGATCTCTCCACAGGGGACCCTCTCCGCACATTTCTTATCATTCGGAGCCAGCATGGACCACGAAATAGCCTCACCGCAGTGCGGGCAAGTCAATTCAATGTCCGCTTCGTCATTCATTCCCGTCATTGCAGGTAATATCAGATCTTTAAGAGCCTCCTGGAGATCCAGTATCCCTTCAAGAGAGAATGTCATTTTCATCATCTTAGCGGCCTCGTCAAACGGTATCACTTCTTTGGCACACTGTCTGCAAAGATAGTCAACTGTACGTTTTCCGTTTACGATCCTCAGAAGATGCACTTCGGCATTATTTGCACCGCATCTTTCGCACAGCATCAGGATCACCTCATCCAAGCGCAAGGCTTGTTAATATTTTTTTCAGCAGTTCTGCTCTCATAAGATCACGCCTGTACGGCGAAACATCAAAGAGAGAGCGTCCGTTTTCTTCCTGGCTTCTCAGCGCCACTTCAATGATAAGGCGCTCCCTGGGAGAGATAACATCCCTGTTTTGAAGGTTGACCAGCAATTTCCTCGATTCCTGTTCCGTTATCGCATTTCCGACAAGGTCTGCAAGGTGGACTACCTCTTCATCACAGTTGTTGAACGTGAGCTGGATAACTTTAATGTAACCATGCCCGCCTCTCTGGCTCTCTACGAGAAACCCGTTTTCGGGGGCGAACCGGCTTCTGAGCACGTAGTTGATCTGACTTGGCACACATCCGAATCTTTCGGCCAGGTCCTTTCGCCTGAGGGATACCTCCCCTACTTCGTTTTCTTCCAGAAGCTGGGCTATATATTCCTCTATGATCTGGGTAAGACTTGATGACGGCAAGGACATTCGTGTCACTCCATTTCTTTAAGCTGACACGATTATATAATTTTGGTCAGTATAAGTCAAGGAAATAGAGGCCGAAGAATGGTGCTTTATCGTAATTAAAAAGGGCCGGGCCTTACTGAAAATAAGCCGGTCAAAGGCCGGCTTATATGTTCGAAAAGATATGCAGAGACGGTCAGGAGCATGCAGTTTGTTTAATTGTGTTCGCCGGTCTTGTCTTCAGTGCCTTCGACAAGTCTCTTGATATTGCCCTTGTGGCGCCATGTCGAAAGAGCCGCAAGAAAAAGTCCTGCCAGGTAATATGGGCGGGGCATCCCAAAGAGGGGCATTAGGAGAACGGAAGCAAAGAGCGCTGCTATGGAAGCAACACATACATATCTTGTCATTTTGAGTGTCGCATACCATACAGCTCCGCCTATAAGCGCGGGGAGAGGGTTGAAGAAATCAAAAAACGCAAATACTCCGAATGTGGTAGCAACACCTTTGCCGCCTCTCCACCCAAGCCAGACAGGATAATTGTGTCCAAGCACGGAGAAGACGCCGGTGAGTGCCAGAATAATGCTGCTATCTGTGAAGAATGACGCCAGAAGAACTGCCATGCCGCCTTTAAGCATATCAAAGACAGCAACAGCAACAGCCCATTTTTTCCCCAGCACCCGGCCTGTGTTTGTCGCGCCGATGTTGCCTGACCCGAAGTCACGCACATCAAGGCCTTTCAATATTTTTACAGCCAGGTAACCTGTGGGGCAGGAACCCGCAAGATATCCGAAAATAAGCCAGAAAATTGACATCAGATCACCGCCGATCAATACTTACTTGATAAAAGAGACGAAAAAAGCGCCATCCCGAATTAACGGAACGGCGCCCAACTTTTTAAGAGTTCTACCTCTTAAGGGCGGTCACCACATCATTTGTGATATCGATACCGCCATAGTAGACAAGACCCTTGTTCAACACTATCGTTATACCCTTTGTCTTGGCGACCTTTGCGATAGTCTCGTTGATCTCCTTAAGGATGGGGTTCATCAGTTTAGCCTCTTCTTCCCTCATTTCAAGCTGGAGGGTCTGTACGATGTTGGCCTTTTTCTTTTCATCAGTTTCCTTATCGAATGCAGCCTTAGCCGTTTCAGATTTTTTCTTTCCTATTGCTTCGATCTGCTGCTGGGCCTGCTTGAACTTAGGGAACTGCTGAAGGACAGCCATCTCGTCAACAAATCCGACCTTTTCCTCTGCTGCTGATGCAACGGTATATACAGAGAATATTGCAAGGACTGCAACTAGTAATACTGCTAATTTTTTCATTTGGTGTAACCTCCTGTAATTTCCTGTCTGAACACACGGAGAATTTTATATCCTGATATGGATATTGTCCATAGCTTATTTTACCATTCTCCGCCTGAAACCATGCTCCTGAACAAGGCATTTGCTGTCATTTCCTATCAGATCTTCGCGTCCCGCTTTGATAAGTGCTTTTTTTACTGTTCCGGCATTTTCCGGTACCCAGTACTGCAGAAGGGACCTCTGCATATTTCGTTCCTCATGATCTCTCGGAACGTATACATCTTCTCCTGTCATGGGGTCGATGCCGGTGTAGTACATGCATGTCGACACCGAACCCGGTGTTGGAGTAAAATCCTGTACCTGCTCAGGCCTGAGGCCGCTGTCCCGTATAAACTCAGCAAGATCCACAGCCTCCTTGAGAGTTGAACCGGGATGAGAGGACATGAAATATGGCACAAGGAACTGTTTTAATCCAAGCTCCCTGTTTTTCTTCCTGTAAGCTTCGATGAACTCAACAGTGACATTCCTCGGAACTTTTTTCATGAACTTAAGGACGGCAGGGCTTACATGTTCCGGAGCGATCTTCAGTTGGCCGCTGACATGATATCTGCAAAGCTCGTCAAGAAATTCCGTTTTTTTATCCTCAAGTATGTAGTCATACCTGAGCCCAGAGCGGATGAAAACTTTTTTTATCCCCGGTATCTCCCTCAGTTTCCTGAGAAGGCCGATATACCGGGTATGATCCGCTTCAAGCTTTTTACAAGGGCCGGGGTAAAGGCATGATTTCCCGGTGCAGGTCCCCTTCTTTTCCTGGTCAGGGCAGGATGGAACAACGAAATTCGCTGTCGGGCCGCCAACATCATGGACATATCCCTTAAAGTCCTTCATCTTCTTAAATGACGATGCTTCTTCGATCATAGATTTATCGCTTCTTGTCTGTATGATCCTCCCCTGGTGCATGGCAATGGCACAGAAAGAGCACTCCCCGAAGCATCCCCTGTGGCTGGTTATGCTGAATCGGACCTCCTCAAGAGCCGGGACCCCTCCTGCTTCATCATATGAAGGATGTGCAGCCCTTGTGTACGGCAGGTTGTAGACCTTATCCATCTCTTTTTCGGTCATAGGTCTTGCAGGCCTGTTCTGTACGACATTCCAGGCTCCCTGATCCTGTATGAGCCTGTTTCCTCTGGAGTGGTTCTGTTCGAGGTAGAATTTTTTAAAAGCCTGTGCGAATACTTTTTTATCTGACCTGACTTCTTCAAAGGAAGGCAGGAGAACTGCATCGGCAGCATTGCCGGGATCGTGGGTCTTCCAGCAGGTACCGGGGACATCTCTTATCTGGCTTACTTCCCTTCCCTCTGAGAGTGCGCGTGCAATTTCCGTAACAGGAAGTTCTCCCATGCCGAAGACCAGAAGGTCGGCACGGCTGTCAGCGAGAATAGACCTCCTGACGTCATTGCCCCAGTAGTCATAATGGGCCATCCTTCGAAGGCTGGCTTCAATGCCTCCGATTATCAGAGGGACATCCTTCCACAGCTCCCTCACCCTGTTGCAGTAGACTATTGTAGCCCTGTCAGGGCGCAGTCCTCCGGCTCCGCCCGGTGAGTAAGGATCTGTCTTTCTTTTTTTGCCTGAGGCTGTGTAGTGGTTGAGCATAGAATCAAGATTTCCCGCAGTTACCATGACGCCAAGCCGGGGCCTCCCCATTCTTTTGAAATCATCGGTGCTTCGCCAGTCCGGCTGGGCAATTATTCCGACACGAAAGCCAAGTTTTTCGAGCCACCTTGATATTATTGCGTGACCGAAGCTTGGGTGGTCAACATAAGCATCTCCGGAAATTACAAGAAAATCCAGCTCTTCCCAGTCGCGCTTTTGCATATCTTCCCGGTCAATGGGTAAAAATTTATCTCTCTCCGGCTTATAGTCCTTTTTTGCTTTTTCCACCGATCATCTCTCCACTTGTTTAAGCTGTCAGCCACACCATCAAATTTAATCGCCTTTGTCCATGAGCGCCTCAGTAATAGTGCCCCTTTTTAACTCTTACTGCTATAGTATACCCTTAGGACTGTGGGGGATGAATGTGGGGGAGACTCTCAGGATAAACTCAATGGACTTCGAAGTGCGGCGAAGCATCAGGCGCAAGAGGATATCCGTGGGCCTGGATCACAATGCGGGAACCTTTTATATAGCAGCCCCGACAAGACTTTCTTCAAGTGAGATAAATCGTACCCTTCTTCCTCAGATCGAAGGATTGCTCAAAAGGATCAAAAATAGTGAAAACAAAATAACTCCTCCCCACATGTATCAGGACGGCGAAAAATTCTTTTTCAAAGGGGTAGAATATCCACTGAAACGCGTTATCTTTGCAGATAAAAGCTCACTGAGGCTCGAAGATGGGACCTTTTACATATCGGACAGCACATCAGGAACAGAAAGAGAGACTTTTGAGACATGGTACAAGAGAGCTCTTTACGAAGAGATACGCGGACTGCTTCCCAAGTGGACTAAAGTCATAAAGGTAAATCCTGTTTCGATAAATATAAAAACGGTAAAATCTATCTGGGGAAGCTGTTCTGCAAAAGGAAGCCTGACTTTTTCAACAAGGCTGGCGCTTGTTCCGCATGAACTCCTTGAATATGTCATCGCACACGAACTGTGTCACATGCGCCATA
>JAAYHA010000359.1 GCA_012727545.1 Synergistaceae bacterium
TCACAAAGCAGTTTTATAAGGCCCTGGAAAATCTTGGACTTGAAAGAATTGATACCGAGGGTGAATTCGATCCCTCAGTTCATGAAGCTGTTTCGATAGAGCCGGTTGAAGACGCATCAAAAGACAATTGTATAATAGGCACCCTGAGAAAGGGGTACAGGCTTGCGGGCCGCATTATCAGAGCACCCCAGGTGAGAGTCGGCAAATACCCTGACTGATCATTTTTCGAACAAGGAAACAAAAGAAGTAAAAAAAAAATATAAATTATTTCAAAGGTGGAATGAGTTATGGAAAAAATTATAGGGATCGACCTTGGTACAACAAACAGCTGTGTAGCAGTAAAAGAAGGGGACAATGTAACAGTTATACCAAACCCGGAAGGCGGTCGTACCACTCCCTCGGTAGTTGCCTTTACTAAAGACGGCAATGAAAGACTGGTAGGGCAGCTTGCAAAAAGACAGGCAATAGTAAACCCTGACCGCACCATAATATCAATAAAGAGAGAAATGGGCAGCGATCATAAGGTTACTATAGATGGACAGAAGTACACCCCTCAGCAGATATCTTCAATGATACTGCAGAAGCTCAAAAGGGATGCCGAAGAATATCTGGGTACTACAGTTACAAAAGCAGTTATCACATGCCCCGCATATTTTACAGATGCCCAAAGACAGGCTACAAAAGATGCAGGGACGATCGCAGGACTTGAGGTGCTGAGGGTAATAAATGAACCTACCGCAGCATGTCTTGCTTATGGTGTCGACAAAGAAGGAGACCATAAGATAATGGTTTTCGACCTTGGGGGAGGAACCTTTGACGTTTCAATACTCGACGTTGGTGAGGGAGTTTTCGAAGTTCTTTCAACTTCAGGAGACAACAGGCTTGGTGGAGACGACTGGGATTCAAAGGTCGTCGACTGGATGGCAGATGAATTCAAAAAAACAGACGGAGTTGACCTCAGGAAAGATAAAATGGCAGCACAGCGTCTTCGTGAAGCTGCTGAAAAAGCTAAGGTAGAGCTCTCATCGATGGCAGAGACCTCGATCTCACTGCCCTTTATCACAGCAGACCAGAACGGGCCGAAGCACCTTGAAATGACACTTACCAGGGCAAAGTTCGAAGAGCTGACGAGAGATCTCCTCGACAGGACAGTTCAGCCGGTCCGCACCGCTTTGAAGGATGCAGGACTTCAGCCCTCTGACGTTGACAAAATACTTCTTGTCGGAGGCTCGACACGCATGCCGATGGTCCAGCGAAAGGTGAAGGAGTTGCTCAACAAAGAACCTACAAAAGGGATCAATCCGGACGAGTGCGTTGCAGTAGGAGCAGCTATCCAGGGAGCGATACTTTCAGGAGAGCACAAGGGCATAGTCCTTGTTGACGTAACGCCGCTCTCACTCGGACTCGAGACACTCGGAGGAGTATTCACCAAGATAATAGAGAAAAACAGTGCCATACCTGTCTCCAAGAGCCAGGTGTTCACAACAGCTGCAGACAACCAGCCTCAGGTCGAGATACATGTCCTGCAGGGAGAGAGAGCCATGGCAGGCGACAACGTATCGCTTGGAAGGTTTTTCCTTGACGGCATAGCGCCTGCTCCAAGAGGCATTCCTCAGATAGAGGTAACATTTGACATCGACGCAAACGGTATAGTCAATGTAACTGCCAAGGACAAGGCCACAGGCAAAGTGCAGAATATCACGATACAGTCCTCAAGGCTTACGGATGAAGAAATTGATAAAATGCGCCGCGATGCTGAAATGAACGAGGGAGAAGACAAGAAAAAGAAAGAGCTTGTCGAAGCCCGAAACGAGGGTGACAGTGCCGCATATAACGCAGAAAAAGCACTGAAGGAACTCGGAGATGATGCAACACCGGAAGAAAAGGCAGCTGTTGAGGAAAAGATAAAAGCACTGAGGGATCTTCTGACAAGCGAAGACACTTCGGCGATCAAATCTGCCGTTGAAGCTCTTATGAACGCGATGCATCCTATCTCACAGAAAGCATATGCAAAAGCGCAGGCAGCACAGGATACGACAGCAGGTGCAGAAGCAAATACAGATAACGGAGACTCAAACGACGGAACTACTGTAGATGCGGAGTTCCATGAAGAAGACAATAAATAACGAGAGGTGAGGCGCTGATGGCTGCTCCCGGCAAAAAAGATTATTACGAAATATTGGGTGTTGGGCGGGGAGCCTCGGCCGACGAAATTAAAAAGGCGTACCGTAAGCTGACCCGGAAGTATCATCCGGATGCTAACCCAGGAGACGCAGAGGCAGAGAAAAAGTACAAAGAGATCAACGAGGCCAACGAAGTCCTCAGTGATCCCCAGAAAAGGACTCAGTACGATCAGTTCGGGTACGTTGGCGACATGCCGCCCGGAGGTGACTTCGGAGGTTTTGGCGGTCCGGGTTTCGGCGGAGCAGATTTTGGAGACCTCTTCGGAGATCTTTTTGGAAGTGCTTTCGGCGGATCCGGCAGGCGCTCTGTTGATCCAAACGCCCCGCGCAGGGGCAATGACCTTGAATATACCATGCAGATATCGCTTGAAGACGCATTCAGGGGAGTTACCAAGAAGATCGAGGTCCCGCGCCTGGAAA
>JAAYHA010000360.1 GCA_012727545.1 Synergistaceae bacterium
CAGCTGCCGCTCCTGCAAATGCTGCCGATCCGTCGTCGGGTGGGGTGATCATATTAGAAAGAAAACCACTTAAGGCGATGCAGCTGAAACTGATCGAGAAAGAACATGCTGTTTATTGCAAGGCATTTGTGGACGCCGAAATGGGGCTGCGTTATTTCTATAAAACACAGTATGACGCAAAATATAGGGGAGCAAAAGCACCGACAGAAGAGGAACTGAAGGCCATGCGCTTTGAACTGGGCCTGCTTATGAAAGACCTCGGCTCAAGCGCAAAAAGGTATGCAAGCAATATAAGAATGGCAAGAATGGCAATGCTTGAAATGGAAGAAGAGGAAAGATCCGTCTTCGCGAAAATGCTCGGGCAGATAATCGGTACACCTGCCTATGCCGTGGATGCGGGATCCCTTAGCGGTGTTGAAGCCGGCCTGAACAGTATTGCGGGCGCAACTGCGGACGTCGGTCTTTCCTCTGAAGCGGATTATGCGAACGCTGAAGCCAACTCCGCCAAAGCCGGAGAGATCATAGCCTCTGCAACTTCATTGGCAACGACGACAGTGCTTGCGGGGGCAACGGTCATTACAGGAGCGGCGGTGACAATGGGAGCCGCAACTACCGGCGGTGCTATTTTAGGCGGCATAGTGCTGATCGGAGGTATCGTCGGAGGAGGCCTTGAAATAGTTAACGCCGGGGTAGGGTTCGTTGATTCTATGACGGAAAAAGAGACTGACACCTCAACTCTCCAAAAAATATCTACAACGATCAATATTGTCAATGTTGGGGCCGGAGCAAATAAGAAAGAATTGGTTAAAGTTGCCGTCGAAACTACCGAGGCAACTAAAGATATGTGGATACCAAAAATATTTGATGAAACACAAAAGGACGACAATCCGGGAAAAGACGGGGTCAACAAAGTCAAAAATGCCAAAAAGAATGCCTCGTCAGGTTCCGGCGGTGGCGGCGGAGGCGGTGGCTGATAGGATCTAAACTTAGGCTCGGCGAGCCTTTTTAAACCAAAAGAACGGGGCGGCCCTATAAGGGCCGCCCCGTTCTTTTGGCTGTTCCTGACCAATATTTATTTTGTATTTTTGCTGTACGGGGTATCCTTCAGCGGCAGGGAGGTCCTGAAGATGCCGTCCCTGTTGTAGTATGCCAGCTGTATGGCAGGAGCACCGGGGATCGCCGCTATCTCTCCTATCCCCTTTGCACCTCCTGCAAAACCATCTTTTGCCTTCCCGATCACTATGCTTTCGATCTCAGGCACCATGTCTGCCCTGAAAAGTCCAAGCGTCCCAAACTTTGCCTGAGGCACACAATCCTTGAGGGGATAATCCTCCGTGAGCGCATATCCCATGCTCATGACGACCCCGCCCTCTATCTGTCCCTCAACGCTTTTGGGGTTGATGGCTTTTCCAACATCATGGACGGCTGTTATTTTTTTGATCTTCCCGTCTTCATCCAGAATGACCAGGTGGGTCGCATATCCGTATGATATGTGGCTTACAGGATGTGGCTTGTCTGATCCCATTTTGTCTGTTACGCTCTCAAATTCCGCATAATACTCGCGTCCTTCCAGCTCAGCAAAAGCGGTCGTTTCCAGATCTTTTTTAAGCTGTTCGGAAGCTTTTCTCGTAGCCTCACCTGTAATGACCGTCTGCCGTGATGCCGTGGTGTTGCCGGAATCCGGGGTAAAGAAGGTGTCTGCAGGGTCATGGACGACAAGTTCGGGAGAGAGTCCCGTTACGTCACAGACCATCTGGGTAACTACCGTGCCCAGCCCCTGCCCTATGCACGAGGCACTGGTAGCTATATGGACCCTGCCTTCCCTTATACGGAGCCTGCATCTTCCAAAATCCGGAACACCCACTCCCAGACCTGCGTTTTTCATCGCACAAGATATCCCTGCACCGGGATTTTGGTCGTATTCATCTTTGACGGCCAGCAACGTCTCTTCAAGCGCTGTAGTATCATCTGCGATCTGTCCGTTTGGAAGCTCGTCTCCGGGCCTGATCGCATTTTTGAAGCGGAACTCCCAGGGAGAGAGTCCTACTTTTTCAGCAAGCCGGTTTATGTTGCACTCTGTGGCAAAGCAGCTCTGAGTCACGCCGAACCCCCGGAATGCACCGGCAGGCGGGTTATTCGTATATACGGCTGTTCCTGTTATATCTATGTTCTGATAGTTGTATGGCCCGGCTGCATGGGTACAGGCCCTCTGAAGGACAGGTCCCCCAAGGGATGCGTATGCCCCTGTGTCTGAGACTATATCGGCTTTCATCGCAGTGAGCCTTCCATTCTCATCGCAGGACGTAGTCATCTTGATCTCCATCGCATGCCTTTTGGGATGGACCTTTATGCTCTCTGCCCTTGTAAGGGAAACTTTTACCGGGCGTCCGGTCAGGTATGTCAACAGTGCCGCGTGATGCTGGACACTCATGTCTTCCTTGCCGCCAAA
>JAAYHA010000361.1 GCA_012727545.1 Synergistaceae bacterium
AAAGATAATACATTCCTGCCAATCATACATCAAAGAGAAAACCCTGTTCAATATAAAAATAACGGGGAAGGCAGACAATAAAAAAGGGCGACCTTCCACAAAGAAAAAAGCCGCCTGCGAAGAAATTTTTAAAAAGCTCTCGGTTATTTTTTAACTTTAGTCTCTGGCGCAGCCTTCAAAAGAGCCAGTACTGTGCTTGCAAGCTTTCCCTTTGTGAGGACCTTGTCACCTGCCAACCCGTCTGTTACCCCTCTGTATGTTTTAATGTCCTTTTTGAAAAGGTCTTCGAGCCAGGCTGAAAATTCATTTATTGTTACCAGCGCCTGAAGATCTCTTTTTGGAAATTTCTGTATCCCCATAGCTCTCCTGAGGGCATCCCTTACTTCTACCCAGTGCATTTCGTCGTATACACCGAAAAATCTCTCCGTCAAAGGGTCCATGTACCCGTAGAGTATTGCTGCTTCGACCCCTTCCCATGACGCAGAGTAATTGGGAGCATCCTCAAAATCAAAGAGGGAAAGTCTGCTCTTTGATCTCCAAAGCTCTGCCTGCACATGGATCGGACGCAGTTCTCTGGGCTGGACTTTCTGGATAACGGATACAGCTGCGATAGCTCCGGCCGCCTGTCCTGTAAGCATTGTAACTGGCTGGAGTCTTGTTGAGCCATTTACCACACGTGAAACAGATATATTTTTCTCCGCTGCAAGAAGTCCGTCTAGTTTCTCCGGGATAAAGACCTCAAAGGGGATCTGGAAAAGCCCGCCATCACCGTTCCAGTCGTTCGGGATCTTTTCCTTAGTCTCTCCGAGATCTGATTCAAGGTAGATGCTGTCGTTTTTCCCGTGTATGTCTATGGGGTATTCCCCCAGGGCAAGGCTGTGTGGTTTTGAAACGAGTGATCTGCCAAGAGTTTCATCCCTGAGGATGTCGTCGACCGTCATGGTTTTTATTCCCACAAGCCTCCGGCTCTCCCTTACATAGGGGAAAGGGGGGAAGTGGGAGAGTATGGGCATATACTTTTCAGGAAGGTCGGCCCATTCTGCCCAGTCGGTGCTGAACCAACCTCCGTAACCCTGCCTGTTGTCGACCGACCAGTCAGACATACCAAGTTCTGTCTGGAGGTAGTAAAGGAAGGCCAGGGTTTTCAGCATCGCCTCTCTGGTTGCAAGTGCCCTGAAGCTTGGGCTTTCAAGGAACTCTACTGAAAGGCCCGGAATGTTTCCATTCTGTCCCGGATAGTCATTTGCCCAGTTTATTGCAGTTTTTGTGATCCTTGGCCATGTTTCAGGCCTGCCCCCGTCGATAATGCCGCTGTTATTTGATGGATCAGGTATGGCTCGGTATGCATTATGGACGGCAGGACTGAATGGGTACTCTCCCGGCCATGTGCTTCCATTTTTTCTTATCGTCATCCTGAATTTAAAAAGGTGGTCTGTATATCCCGGAGGAGGCCCCTGGACTTTTAGTTCGGGGGGAAGTCCCTCTTTGTACTGTTTTATAA
>JAAYHA010000362.1 GCA_012727545.1 Synergistaceae bacterium
AAAGGAACATTTCACGATCGGTGTTACTTTTGAAAATATCCTTCCGCTCATTTCCCCTTGAGGTAACATGATAAAAAGCTCCGGGATATTCTATCCGCAAAGGCCTCGCCATGTTTTCGCCTCCTTGATTGCTGTTTTTTCAAACAATAAACGGCCTCAATTTTTTCTGGAAACAGGGTATTATGTCAAATGTGTAGGTCTGACCCCAATTGCATTTCAGCTTATGACCGGGTTCATGGAGTTTGCTTACTCATTCTCCGCAATGTCCTTTTCTATCCATTTTATTACACCATTATGTTCTGTTGAAAGATAAAAAAATAGCCATATAGCAGCGAAAGAAAGAATATCCTGATAGTTTAAGAAGAGACGTTCTTCGTAAAATATGGTGCCTTTTCAGTTGACCCACCCTTGATAAGCAATTAATGATGTGATACGGTTTTACAAGAATATTCTAAATTGTCAAATAGCTTTCTAAAAATAGACTAAACAAAAGGGAGGTGAAGAAATGACAAAATATAGATGCACAGTCTGTGATTATATTTATGACCCCGCTGTGGGAGACGATACACAGGGGATAGATCCGGGAACCGCATTTGAGAACATACCAGACACTTGGAGATGCCCCGTCTGTGGTGTCCCGAAAAGCGATTTTGTTAAAGAAGACTAAACAACAGGGAGAGGAGGGAGAGATAAAAATGCAGGATTTTTCTATTTTGATAGGAGGCAGTGCCGGTTCCGGTGTTGATAAATCTGCGCTGGTATTGGGAGATCTCCTCAATCAAAACGGATATCGTGTCTATATCTACCACGATTATCCATCGCTGATCCGGGGAGGGCATACCTTTTCCATAATAAGGGCTGCACAAACAAAGATAACTGCCCATCGAAACAGAATAGATTTTCTTTTAGGCCTGAACAAAGAGACTCTTGATATGCATAAAACGCGCCTGGGCGACAGCGGCAAAGTCATATGCGATTCTGAAATCCTCAAAGAGGCCGCTCTCCCTCAGCAAATCCGAACGTTAGCGATACCAACCGTAAAACTTGTCAAAGAAGAGAATGCTCCTGAGATCATGCGCAACACTTGTTTGATCGGTGCGTTCGCAAAGGCAGCCGGCATAAAAATAGAGCTGTTGGAAAAGGTCCTCAGGGAAAATTTCACAAAAGGTATAGATACAAACATAAGGATTGCTAAAAAAGGTTATGAAGCGTCAGAGCTTATGGAGAGCATTCAGCCTCCGGTCCAGGATATATTGCCGCTTATCTCCGGGAGTCAGGCTATGGGGCTGGGTCTCATTAAAGGCGGATTAGAGGTTTATGTGAGTTATCCCATGACCCCTACTACAGCACTTTTACATTTTCTTGCCGAACAGGCAAGCGAATTCTCCTTAAAAGTGGTCCATCCTGAAAATGAACTCAGCGTGATCTTAATGGCTCTCGGCTTTGCCTATGCAGGACGAAAGACGGCGGTTGGCACGTCCGGGGGCGGTTTTTGCCTGATGACGGAAAGTCTGAGTCTCTCTGCCATGAGCGAGGTGCCGACAGTTATTGTTTTGGGACAGAGACCTGGCCCCAGCACCGGCCTGCCGACTTATTCCTGTCAGAGTGATTTGCATTTTGCCCTATATGCGGGGCAGGGAGAGTTTGTGCGTTTTGTTGTGGCGCCCGGCGATCTGGAGGAAGCTTATTACTGGTCCGCCTCTGCATTGAATCTGGCCTGGAAATACCAGATCCCGTCTATCATCCTTACGGATAAGAATCTCAATGAAGGTATTAGTAATTTTGATGTGAATGATACCGGAGAGATAAAAGAAAACGATCCATACCTCTGGGACGGGACGACCGGTTACCGGCGGTATGAGGATAACAAAACAGGGGTCTCACCATTGGCCTTTGTCCCCAATGAGAATGCCGTTATCAAAGTGAGTGGTTATGAACATGATGAGTCCGGCATAACAACCGAAAATGCCGATGTCACGAAAAAAATGCAGGACAAAAGGCTGCGCAAGGAAAAATATTTAGCCGAGGAATTGAAGAGTTTTCCGACAGTAAAAACTTACGGAGATGAGAAGCAGACAACGGCACTGCTCTGCTGGGGTTCCACAAAGGGCATCTGCGTGGAGATCGCGCAAAAACTGGGACTAAAAGTGATACAGCCCATCGTGCTTTCGCCCTTTCCTGAACATGCCTTCAGAGAGGCGATCAGAGGAATAAAAAAGCTGATCGCAGTGGAAAATAATGCGACCGGACAATTAGTACGGCTGATCAAGGCTCATGGGATAGACGTAGACGACACGATCTTGAAGTATGACGGACGGCCGTTCACTTTGGACGAACTGGAAAAAATGGTGAAGGAGAAGATAGCATGAGTCAGAGCAATCTGGATACATCAACCCCAAACACCTGGTGTCCCGGGTGTGGCAATTTCGCGATCTTGAATGGGATCAAAAAAGTCCTGAATGAATTGAGTGAAGAAGGCTGCCCGCCGGAGAAATTTGTTCTCCTCTCTGGGATAGGCTGCCATGGCAAGATTGTGGATTATGTGAATGTCAATAGTTTCTATTCTATTCACGGCAGA
>JAAYHA010000363.1 GCA_012727545.1 Synergistaceae bacterium
ATTTAGAATATTCTGGCGGCTTATAAAACTAACTTATTCCTGACATTTGAAAGATTTTAACGTGGGGGTGGTATGCAAGAATGGGCTAATTTAATATTCTGTTAATTTAGGACCGTTTTGATTTTTGAATGGAGGGGAAATTTATCTTTCTTCCTTTGTATCAGCTTAACAATTGAGTTAAATTATAAAAAAACGTAGACAAATTTAATTCAGAGTGATAATCTGTCAAAGGAGTATGGGGTATTTCCCCCATTTTATTGCTTTATTATTTTTGATTATAAGGGAGGAGTTTTTCGTGGAAGCGATATGGAAACTCAATGGTGTTATCAATGGGATAGTGTGGGGCCCATGGATGCTTACCCTGCTTGTGGGTACAGGTGTATGGTTTACATTTATCCTTGGTTTTCCGCAGATACGTTATTTCGGGGCAATGGTCAGGGAAGTTATCGGCAGGATGAGGGAAAAAAGCACTGAAGAGGGAAGCATTTCCTCCTTTGCAGCTCTGGCAACTGCCCTTGCTTCAACAGTCGGAACAGGAAACATAGCAGGTGTCGCTACGGCACTTCACCTCGGAGGCCCCGGTGCACTTGTCTGGATGCTGATCTCTGCGATATTCGGCATGACAACGAAATTCTGCGAAGTTACGCTTGCAGTCCGTTATCGTGAAAAGGATGAACTGGGACAGTACAGAGGCGGTACCATGTATATCCTTGAAAAAGGCCTCGGAATGAAATGGCTGGCGGTTCTATTCGCCCTCTTTGCTTTCCTTGCCTCTTTCGGGATCGGCAATATGGTACAGGCCAACTCAACAGCAGAGGGCATCTCCCTTGCATTCGGAATTCCCCATATCTACACAGCAGTAGCTCTTGCAGTCCTCACAGGACTTGTTATATGGGGCGGACTTACAAGTATCGCAACAGTAACGGTTTATCTCGTTCCTTTCATGGCGATCTTCTACATAATCGGAGCTTTTGCAGTTATCTTCCATCACCTTGACGCAGTCCCCGGAGCGATATCCATGGCAATACAGGGCGCATTCGGAGATCCTATGGCGTTGCCGGGTGCTCTTGCCGGATGGGGAGTCAAGTCAGCTATAACCCGCGGTATAGCACGCGGCGTTTTCTCCAACGAAGCAGGTCTTGGTTCCGCACCTATGGTCCACTGCACAGCCAGGGTCGATCATCCTGTACGTCAGGGACTCTATGGTCTTTTCGAAGTTTTTATGGATACTATAGTTATCTGTACTCTTACCGCTACAGCAATACTTACGACCGGAGTCCTGACCAGCCAGGCTGAGCTTACAGGAGCACAGCTCTCGCTCTCTGCTTTCTCGATGACGCTGGGAGATGCGGGGACGATGATCCTTTCGCTCGGTCTTTCACTCTTTGCCTTCTCAACGATACTGGGCTGGTACTGGTACGGAGAGACTGCCATTGTCTACCTCTTCGGCCCCAAAACGATAAAGCCGTTTAAAATAGCCTGGATCGCGCTCGTAGTTCTTGGCGGATGGGGCGGAGCAGAGATCCTTACAAACCTTTGGGACCTTTCTGACACGCTGAACGGCCTTATGGCGATCCCCAACCTTGTTGGACTCCTTCTGCTGACGAAGGAGCTGA
>JAAYHA010000364.1 GCA_012727545.1 Synergistaceae bacterium
CGAGCTGTATATGCTTCCTGTCGCGGTAAGGACGTCAGGGAATATAAGGGCTCCGAGGACGGCGTAGGGTATGTAGTGCAGCAGTGACTCAACAAAGGGCGGAAGCTTCCTTTCTCCAAGGAAGAAGACCGGAAGTATCCTTGAGGGAGCAGTAACGCACATCATTAGGACAGAAAGGATCATTATCTTTGTCATCAGTGCGTCTCCTTCTTTTCGAGCGGGAAGATAATGGCTCCAATAAGAGCGGCAAGCCCGGTGGCAGTCATAATTGCTATTCCCCTGTTCATGCCGGCAAAAAAGGGTGTCCACTTAATCAACGCGCTAAGCGCCATGCCTGAGGCTGCAACTATCAGTGCAGGTCTGCTCTTCCTAACCGAAGGCAGCAGCAGGCCAATAAAGAGGGCGTAAAGCGCGATCCCCATACTGTCCTGTACATTCTGGGGCAGAACTGAAGTGCCGTAGAAACCAAGAACGGTACCTGTGACCCATGTACAATGACCCACAATATTCAGGCCAAACATGAATTCAGGCGCAAGGAGCGGTTCTTTCTGCATTGAGGCTATGCTGAAGCTTTCATCTGTAAGTTCAAAACATATCCAGGATTTTTTGAGTGCTCCTATGCCAGGGACAAGCCTTCTCGCAATTGAGGAGGACATCATTATATGGCGCATGTTGAGTACTGCGGTTGCGAGCACGATCTCGGGTATCGAGGAGCCAATGATGAGAAGATTGAGAGCTACGAACTGACTTGCTCCCGCAAAGACTATAAGGGACATAAACAGGCTTTCCAACGCAGTTAGCCCGGCAGTCTTGCAAAGGATGCCACATGCAAGAGCGCTTGGGATATATCCCAGCGCAATAGGAGTCCCGGTCCTGAGTCCGTATGCGAACCCCGTGGCTACCTGTGCTTCATTTACGTTTGTTATTTCTTTTGCTGCATCCATAGGGCTGTCTCCATTCCTAAAATCCCAGAAACGAATTGTATGATAGACATCAAGTTAATGTCAAATTTGTTCTGTGAAAAAACTTTACCAGTCAAATAATGAGCATAACAGACCAGAACATTCCTTATTTACCCTTAAAGTTGTCGCGCAATTCAGATTAGTGTATTCTCACAATAGAATACATACCACATGTATGCAACTAAGTTGCATTTATTCCCCGAGTTTGTCTCCCTAAAGATTTTTATCCATGGGTGCAAACCAGTGGGCCGGCTGAGCTTTAAACGGTCCCGAGGGTCTCATGGGAAACCATGAGGCCTCCCGCAGACGGTGTCCGTCTTTTTGGAAAGGGGTCATCAAGGTGGATCGAAGTATGCCTATTGGCATGCTCTGTAGTTTTCCATCTCCTCCCTTTTCAAAATTATCTGCAGTTGTTTTCATGCGGCATCATGGAAAGATCCCGCTTTTATTTGCAGACCAGGTTTTGAATTCAATTCCGGCAACGGAGAGAGGAGATGTAAGAATTGACAGAAGCAAACTACCATGTAAAGAACCTTACCATCAACGGAGTGCCGAGGAGGATCATAGGTAAACCGGAAACGACGCTGCTCACAGTTATCCGTGACCAGCTCAAGATGACCGGTACCAAAAGAGGCTGCGATCACGGACAGTGCGGAGTCTGCAACGTGATCCTCAATGGAAAGGTTGTCCGCTCATGCATAACAAAATGGAAGAACGTACCAGAGTACTCTGAGGTCACAACTATCGAGGGCATAGGGACCCCCGAAAACCTTCATGCTCTTCAGTGGGCATTCATTGTTTGCGGGGCGATCCAGTGCGGATTCTGCACGCCCGGATTTATTACCGCAGGCAAGGCTCTTCTTGACAGCAACCCCAGCCCGACAAGGGAAGAAGTTCGTGAGTGGTACAGCAAGCATTGGATGGCCTGCCGCTGCACGGGATACGTCCAGGTCGTGGACGCAGTTATGAAAGCGGCTGCGATACTCAGAGGGGAAGAGAAGATCGAGGACCTTGCAAAGATGTACAAACCCGGCGACTCGCTGTGGAACTCAAAATATCCGCGTCCCAGCGCGGTCTACAAGGCCACCGGACTTTGGGATTTTGGCGATGACGACAGGCTGAAACTCCCGGAAGAGTTCCTCTTTGCATATCCATTTGCACTGGAAGGTGTTCGCCATGCGAAGGTCAACAAGATCGACACTTCGGAAGCAGAGAAGATGCCCGGAGTCTACAAGGTCGTGACCTACAAAGATATCAAAGCCAACAAGGGTACCAACAGGATCAGAGGTCAGGTTGGATGCCCATCTGTTACAACGGATGGATGGGAACGCCGCATCATGGTCGAAGAGGGCGACAAGATACGGCAGTGGGGCGAATGCATCGCCATAGTCTGCGCTGACACTGAGGCTAACGCTCGTGCCGCTGCTGACAAGATCAAGGTAGACTACGAACAGCTGCCCGAGCTTATAGACATATATCAGGCCAAGGCTTCCGATGCAGTAAAAGTTTACGATGAGATCGAAGGCATAGACGGAATGCCCAATGCCTTCAACAAACGCGTATTCACAAAGGGTGCAGATCCCAAGGAAGATCTCGACAAAGCTCCCTACGTTGTGGAGGATGAATTCTACAGCTCACGCCAACCGCACATGGTACTTGAGACTGACTGCGGATATGCCTACTACGATGAAGAAGGCCGCGTGACACTGGCGACAAAATCTATCTGTGTCTACAGGCATCAGATGATGATAGCGCGAGGAGTCGGCGTTGCTCCCTCCAAGATAAGGGTCATTCAGAACAACATGGGTGCCTCTTTTGGCTACAAAGTTGCTCCGACAAATGAACCTTACCTTGCGATAGCCCTTGTTGCATGCCAGCGTCCTGTCTACATGCGCATCAATATGAAGGAACACAATATCCGTACTCCCAAGAGATCACCCTTCCTTATGCATATCCGGGTCGGTGCCGACAAGAGCGGTAAGCTTCTTGGAGCAGAACAGACATGGTGGGTCGATCACGGTCCATACAGTGAGTCATCCAATGACCTCACAAATAAGGGCGGACAGTTCTTCTTCTCGCCTTACGCATATGCGAACATGAGGGCAACAGGATATACCTGCTTCAGCAACCATCGCTGGAGCGCCGCATTCCGTGCATACGGAGCGCCTCAGACTTACTGGGGATGTGAGACAGCAATGGATATGCTGGCAGAAAAATGTGGGATAGATCCCTTTGATTTCAGGGAGATGAACCTTCTTCAGTGGGAACCCTTCACAACGAACCCGCTTGGCGTCATGCCGTCAGGTTATGCCCCTGAAGTATTCCCGCTTCCTGAGATGATGAAAAAGGCACGCCCCTATTATGAAGAGATGAAAAAGGAAGCTGCCGCAAAGACCACAGATAAGATCAAATTCGGAGTCGGAGTTTCGATAGGTATTTATAACTCCAACGATGACGGAGCAGATGAAGCTGCAAGCAACATTGAGCTGACGAAGGACGGAGTCATTGTCTACAACACATGGGAAGACCATGGTCAGGGAGCCGACATGGGATGTTTGGGTACGGCACATGAAGCCCTTAAGCCATTGGATCTGCATCCGACTCAGATAAAAATGGTTCTGAGCGATACAGCCAAGGCCCCAAACAGCGGAGCGGCGGCAGCAAGCCGTTCACAGGTAATGGTCGGCAATGCCATCGTCGACAGCTGTAAAAAGCTGCTTGAAGCAATGCGCAAGCCGGACGGGACATATCGTACCTATGACGAAATGATCGCCGAAAATATCCCTGTCTTCTACGAAGGCTATACGCAGGCATGCGTGCAGAATGCAGACGGAAGCATTGAAGTTTGTTCCGGCAACGACAAAGATACCGGCCTCGGGAAACCTTTTGGCTTCCATATGTTTGGAGTCAACCTTGCAATGGTTTCTGTAAATATGGAAACAGGCAAAGCGCATTGTGAAAAATTTGTTCTGGTTGGTGATGTCGGAGTTATCAACAACTACCTTGTCGTCGACGGGCAGCAGTACGGCGGCATAGCCCAGGGCATAGGGCTTGCTCTTACAGAGGACTTCCTCGATGAGAGCAAATACAACAACTTTGTGACGATGGGCCTGCCCTACATTAAGGATGTTCCCGATGACATCAAGCTTATACATGTTGAAACACCGCGTCCGCTTGGTCCCTTCGGAGCTTCCGGAACAGGTGAAATGCCTCTTGCTGCGCCGCACATTTCTGTCTGCAACGCGATCAAGAACGCCTGCGGAGTGAGGGTCAAGGCAATACCGGCAACACCTGACAAGATACTGGCAGGTCTTAAAGAGAAAGCGTAAATCCTTCCCTAATAGGTTAAAATATTGTGAGGGGCTCTCCATTTGCCCCTCACTCCATTATGAAAGGAGGAATAATTCGATGACCGAACAGGAAAAGAATTTTGGAAGCATCTACGATCTTCCGATGCAGAACGCCTCGGCCCTTGCTCCTGATATCGAGAAAAGGACTGTATACGGACCCGGTGACAGGTTCTGGGAAGGCTGGGTGATGAGACACTTTAAACTTCCTGCCCATCAGTCTATCCCCGAGCATTCACATGAATGGGACCACCTTATGTACACGATAAGCGGAGACGGCTATGTTGAAGTTGAGGGCGAACGCTATGACATGAAGACGGGATACTGGACCCGAATACCGGGTGGAATGAAGCATGTATACCATAACGATGCCGACATGCCGCTGGAATTTTTCTGTATAGTTCCGACACACGGGGATCCTCATGCCAAGAAGATCAGCATGAGAGCTGAACGTGCTGCAAAAAAGGCCGGAGGCTAGGGCCTTGAAAGGATTTCTTTCAGCTAAGTGCAGGGACACAAAGCCCTCCTTGATGATGAAAATGGCGGCAATGGCTGAAAAAATGCCAGACAGCATAGATTTGACACTTGGAGAACCGGACATCCCTACGCCCGAAATTATTTGCAGCGCACTTTACGATGCTGCAAAAAGGGGCGAAACACACTATGCACCCGGAATGGGGCTCCCGGGACTCCGCGTTGCCATATCGAATTACTGGAAAAGGAAATACGGTCTTGATTATTCTAAGGATGAGATATTTGTAACTACCGGAGGCAGCCAGGCATCATATCTTGCTATGCAGACATGCCTTGATCCGGGTGATGAAGTTATCATTCTTGAGCCCTTTTTCACCTTTTATGAACAGCATGTCCTTCAGGCAGGAGGCGTGCCTGTCTACTGTATGAGCGGAGCGGAAGAGGGATTTCTTCCGGATCCCGAAAAAATAGAGAGCAAGATAAGCAAAAGGACCAAAGCTATGATCCTCAACTCGCCCTGCAACCCCACCGGAGCGGTTTTCCCTTTTGAACTGCTGACCCAAATAGCAAATATTGCATCTAAGTATGATCTTCTTGTGATCTCTGACGAGCTGTATGAAGCATTCGCATTTGACTCTCCTCATGTTCCTTTTTCATCCCTGCAGGGAATGAAAGAGAGAACAATAACGATCGGCGGGATGTCAAAAAGTTATGCTATGACGGGCTGGCGTATTGGATATGCAATGGGATCCTCCGTTATTCTTAAGGCCATGCAGGTAACGGGGGTCCCACAGACTATAAGCGTGAATACAATGGTCCAGAGAGCTTCTGAATATGCCCTTGATAACTGTGATGATATCGTGAGAGAGATCTCCTCACTCTTTAGGGATCGTGTGAAATTTACATACGAAAAATTCAGGAACTTGCCCGGAATAAAAACAGCGGAGCCAAAAGGGAGCTTTTACCTCTTTCTTGATGTTTCCGAAACCGGTATGGACGGAGAAGAATTCGCCGATAAGGTTCTGAAAGAAGCAGGTGTGGTCACAATACCCGGAGCCTCTTTCGGACCCGGTTGCGGGAATTACGTCAGAATAGCATGCACAGTCCCTGTGGTTATGCTCGAAGAAGCATCGCAAAGGATCAGGAACATTCTGGTTTAATTTTTTGTAAGGGGGACAAAGAGAAAGGCTGGATCCTTGGTGGGTAGTGCCCCACGGCACCGGTTCAGAGGTAAATATCCGTTATAGATCAATTTGCCTTTCTGAACCTGTGCTGAAACTATTTCTTCAAATGTGTTCTTTGAAACTCATATGACGTGGTGCTATGTTCTAAACTACCAGAACTATCTCTTCATGATGATCCGCTCTACAGGCAGTCCGTTTTTCATCTCGACTGCTTCAAAGCGTCCTTCCGGCGTGATCCAGAATGGCGTGCCGGAAATGTATACCAATTTATTACTCATTTTTCCACCTCCTTAAACAAAAAGTAAACAACCTATATATTATACAGGTTGTTTTTC
>JAAYHA010000061.1 GCA_012727545.1 Synergistaceae bacterium
CCAGTATTCTGCCGTCAATTATTGCGCTTGTATCCAGTATCTTCGGTATAGAGTAGAAAAACTCAGGGGCAACGTCAAGACCTGCCTCTTTTTCTTCTTCCCCGTTTTCATTCTTCTTTTTGCGTTTAGGAAGCCTGAGCCTGATATCACCGATATTAGTTATTACGCTCCAGATATCGTCTTTTCGTTTAGCAAAGAAACGAAGCCCCAGATATCCAAGGGCGACATTCAGCAGTACTGCAATATATACCCCTATTCCTCCCGGAATTCTTGACATCGGCATAGCGATGAGGTTGGCAAGCAAAAGGCCCAGTATGAGGCCAAGCAGGCTCACTGTAAGTTCCGGTACACTGGTATTCTGGAGTTTTGATTCTGTAAACTGTGCGAATTTGCTAACGCTTAACCAGAATATTGGTGCTAGGATAAAGCCGAAACATGCTGAAATAATAACAATAAATACAGTTGTTGCTATTGGGTGAAGCAGAGTGACAGATGGCCACCAGTTCTGTTCTATGGCTATTTTTGATATCTGATAGCCGGCAGCGGCACATATAAAAATCATCACTGCTCTGACCAATCTTTTCATTACAGCTGAAAGACCGGATCCGGATGACATTTTGTGTTCTCCTTTCATACTATTTTGTGGATCATGTTGCTTTTCTTTGTTGGTGTGGTCCTCTCCTGTTTTTATTTTCCAGGCATCTCCTTTCTTGATTCCATAGCCATATGCAGCGTAACTCTGTCTGCATAACCTATGCTTCCTCCCACGGGCAGACCGTATGAAAGCCTTGAGATCTTAACCGGAATATCTTCCAGTGCTTCCTGTATCGCAAAAGCTGTCAGGTCTCCCTCTATCCTTGGTGCGGTAGCGAGTACGATCTCCTCAATTTTTAGGTCGCAGACCCTTTCCTTTAGCTTTGTGATGCTCTCTTCGGGAATATCCTGTTCATCTAGCGGCGACACCTGTCCTCCAAGAATATGGTACAAGCCGTTGAATATGCCTGCCTGCTCTATAGAGATACAGTCCTCGTCGCTTTCTACAACACACATAATTTTACGGTTCCTCATTTTGTCCCTGCAGATGGAACATGGTTCAATGTCAGTTATGTTTCCGCATTCACTGCAGTGGTGAGTCTCTTCCTTGACCTGTTTTATGGTGCCTATAAACTCATTTACCCAGCTGCTGTCCTGCTTTAAAATAAAAAACACCATGCGCCGGGCAGTTTTTTCACCTATGCCAGGCAGTTTACTCCAAAGTTTTATAAGTTTGTGTACTGAGCCAGGCAGTGAAGTGACTGACATATGATGATTACATCAGACCGGGAAATCCGCCCATTCCCCCGGTAATAGAATTCATTTTGTTGTTTGCCATTTCTTTGCTCTGTTTGAGTGCTTCTTTGATGGCTGATATGATCAGGTCTTCCAACATTTCAACATCCTTGGGATCAACTACCTCCGGTGAAATGGATACTGAAAGAACATCTCCGTGTCCGTTTACTGTTGCCTTTACCATCCCGCCACCGGAAACTCCCTCGACAACAGTGCCGGCAAGCTGTTCCTGGGCTAAAGCCATTTCCGCCTGCATACGCTGTGCCTGCTTCAAGAGTTTGTCCATTTTCATAAAAAGATCTTCCTTTCGATAAAGACGATATTTGTTTGTTTAAATATAAAGTATACAACGTTATTATTATAAGCGCCACATGGAAATGCGTAATAAAACAATGAAATTTATATAATAAGTATTTTTGCCCAATGGACCTTTAAACTGCCTCCGGATCTTCATTAGATTGGTCAGGATTGAAATTATCGAGATGAAATGCGGTCAGGATTACATAAAAGGCAAAGACCGGCAGTTTGAGTATTCTTCTCCAGCGCCAGGGTTCCTGCATGGTACGGTAAAGCCATTCAAGACATAGTTTTTGCCATATAATCGGTGCTCTTGTCAACTTGCCTGAGATCACGTCCATAGTTCCGCCGATCCCCATGCCGACAGTTGCACCTGAGCTTGCAAGATTTTCTTCAAGCCAGTATTCCTGTTTGGGGACACCCAGGCCAACAAAAAGGATCCTTGCGCCGCTTTCTTTTATATTTTGACAGATCTTATCTGTCTCTTCGTCTTTGAAGTATCCATCCCTTGTACCGGAAATGATAAGGCCGGGATATTTTTCAGTAAGTTTTTGAGCTGCAGTCTCAGCGATTCCGGGAGTTCCACCAAGCAACCAGATCCCCCACCCTTCATAGGATGCCCTCTTGCATATATGCTCTGTAAATTCAACTCCCGGGATCCTTTCCTGGATTGGGGTATGGAGCAGTTTAAGGGCGGCAATAAGTCCGGCTCCGTCAGGCAGGACAAGAGCAGCATTTCTTACAATTTTTCTGTATCTTGCGTCAGTTCTGCTTCTCAATGCTGCAAGGGCATCGGGGGTCACGATCATGCAATGGTCAGTCCCTTTGTTTATCCAGTGCTGAACCTGAGTAAGAGCATAATTTAAAGAAATGTTGTCGACCCTTATACCCCAGAGGTCAGGTTTTCTGGACTGACTTTTGTCTGATCTTGCCGCGTATCTGAAAAAGATCCCGGTAACAGTGAAGAGAGCAACAGTAGCAGCCATCAGGGCCAGGAAGCTTGTAGCGCCTGTCTGGATAAAAGCGGCAATGCAGCCGATGAGAGCACAGATCATTACCACTGTATGGACTGAAGTCGCGTGGTCCATTCCCCTGCTAAGAAGTTTCCTGTATAGGATCAGGTTGCCTGTAGGTTTAGGCGAGAAGGCCGCGCTTACTACGCTTATGGAGGTCTCTATCAAAGGAAGCATGAAAAGTCCAAGAGGCAAGACTGCAAGGGTATAAAATGCGACCCCTTTGCTGACTCCAAAAATAGAAAGCCCGGCAAAGAGAGTCCCCCACAGGGCTGTCAGAGGTTCTGTAAGCCTTCTGTACGCATGAATATGCCTGCTCCAGAAGACAAGTATAAGGACCATGCCTATTATGCAGAGCTGAACTGCTTCCCTAAGGTTTTGCGATGAGAGCATTATGACTATGGAGACAAGCGTCCAGCTGACGGTAAGAAGCAGACCGCACATGCCGGGTATCTCATCGATCTCCTGAAAGAAAATAGGGAATATTCCTATCCAGAGGGTGCTGATAGCGATCGATGCAAAATATGAAAGGTAGTAGTACTCTCCCTGAGCAAACTCAATGAAGGCTATCCTCGGGCCGAAAAGAGAAAAACCAAGTCCTACTATGAAGTAGAGAAATCTGAGGTTCTTGCCCCTGGTCACCTTTTGGCAGAAGCCAACGCATGCAGCAGCAACGCCTGCTGCAATAGTTATCTTGAGGGGTCTGTCAGGCGCCCATATTCCGCAGAGAGCCCAGGCAGCGACCAGGGTAATGTCCTTGAGATAATAGTACTGATCGCTCTCAAGGTATTTTTTAAAGAATTTCTGTATAAATATACATATAACGGCGACAAATAGAACTAAAAAAACCGTCAGTGTGTAGTTGCTGTCAGACATTAATGGTCGTTCCTCCATTTAAATATAGGCAGAGTAAGCCTTTTTTCACACTCTATCCTACCATGTTTGCCTTTATTAAAAAAGGGAGACAGAGCAAAAGTCAGGGGTATTGCTCTCCCCTGACCTGATCGATCTGACAAAATATGATCATGCTTATTTTATTGTCTCCATACCTCCGGCGTACGGACGCAGCGCATCCGGAACGGTAATGCTCCCATCCTCGTTCTGATAATTCTCCATCAGTGCGATGAGGCACCTGCCTATTGCAATTCCGGAACCGTTAAGCGTGTGAACGAAGCGTGGCTTGGTACCTGAGGCGGGGCGGTACTTAGTCCCCATCCTTCTTGCCTGGAAATCTTCGCAGTTGCTGCAGGAGCTTATCTCACGATAGCAGTTCTGGCTTGGGAGCCAGACTTCGATATCATAAGTTTTTGCTGCTCCAAAGCCCATGTCCCCTGTACATAGGCAAATGACTCTGTATGGTATGCCAAGGAGCTGAAGAACTTTTTCTGCACAGTTTGTCATGTGCTCGAGTTCTTCATAGCTTTTATCAGGGGTGCTCAGCTTTACCATTTCTACTTTGTCAAATTGGTGCTGTCTGAGCATGCCTCTCATGTCTCGTCCGTAGCTGCCGGCCTCACGCCTGAAGCAGGGGGTGAAGGCGCAGTAATATTTAGGCAGGTCGGACTCGTTCATGATCTCGCCGGCATGCAGGTTAGTCAGTGGCACTTCGGCCGTAGGGATTAGCCATAGGTCGTCATTGGCACATTTATAAAGGTCCTCGGCAAATTTGGGCAGCTGTCCTGTACCGCTCATCGTACCGGTGTTTACAAGTATCGGTGGCGCGATCTCAGTAAATCCATGCTGGGTAGTATGGAGGTCGAGCATGAAGTTCATGAGAGCTCTTTCGAGCCTTGCACCCGCTCCCTTAAGCACGGTAAAACGGCTCTCAGCAAGCTGGACTCCCTTTTCAAAATCCATTATCCCCAAAGGTTCACCCAGGTCCCAGTGGGCTTTCGGTTCAAAAGAGAATTCACGGGGTTTGCCGTGCTTCCTTATTTCAATGTTGTCGTTTTCATCTGCTCCTACAGGAACAGAATCATGAGGCTTGTTTGGGATCCTCATGGCAAGGTCGTCAAGTTCGGCTTCGATGATCCCAACCTTTTCATCCAGTTCCTTGACCTTTTCACCTATCAGGCGCATCTCTTCCATCAGCTCGTCGGCATTTTCCCCGGCTTTCTTTTTCATGCCGACCTTTTTTGCGCCTGTGTTACGCTTTTCCTTGAGTGCTTCAACCTCAAGGAGGGTCTCTCTCCGCATGGAATCCAGCTCAATAAAGCGGTCAAGTGGGAAGGAGTAATTCCTGTTTGCCAGCATTGCGGCAAATTCTTCAGTGTTCTCCCTCACCCATTTGATATCAAGCATTATGCATCAGCTCCCCTGTCGTTGCGCACTTCCCTCAAAAGATTGGCGGTCTCAAGAGCAGCAAGTGCAGCGTCTGCGCCTTTGTTTCCGGCTTTGCTTCCGGAGCGGGCAAGAGCCTGTTCAAGGTTGTCGCATGTGATTATCCCAAACGCTACAGGGATGCGGTGTTCAAGTCCGACATGAGCAAGCCCCTTTGCTGCTTCACCTGCCACGTACTCGTGGTGAGTAGTGTCGCCACGGATAACAGCTCCAAGAGTAATGATGGCGTCATATTTGCCGCTCATTGCGATCTCTTTTGCAACCACAGGCTGTTCCCAGGCTCCCGGTGCCCAGAAGACATCAATGTCCTGGTGGCGGACATCATGGCGCGTAAGCGCATCTTTTGCGCCCTCTATAAGTTTTGAAGTAATAAGCTCATTGAACCTGGACGCTATAATTGCGAAACGAAGACCGCTCCCGATCATATTTCCCTGGATTGTTTTCATTTTGATTCTCCCCTTCTATTCTAATTTTATAATTGGCGTTGTTATTGCTGAGTTTCTTCTTTTTCGAGTTCCATGCACATCGAGTTGCTTAATACGTGCCCCATCTTGCAGACTTTTGTATTCAGATATTTTTCGTTAAACGGGTTTGAGTCGATCTCGATAGGGATCCTTTCAGTAATTTCAAGCCCATATCCTTTGAGCCCCGTTATCTTGACAGGGTTGTTGGTCATAAGCCTTATCTTTCTGAGTCCAAGGTCTGCCAGGATCTGAGCTCCCACTCCGTAATCCCTTGAATCAGGAGCGTATCCAAGTGCAACATTGGCCTCAACAGTGTCCATGCCCTTTTCCTGAAGCTCATAGGCTTTGAGTTTGGCAAGAAGTCCTATCCCCCGTCCTTCCTGTCTCATGTATAGAAGAACTCCCCTTCCTGCTTTTTCTATCATCATCATCGCTTTGTGCAACTGGGGTCCGCAGTCACATCTGAGAGAACCAAGAAGATCTCCGGTGAAACACTCTGAATGGACACGTACCAAAACGTCCTCCACCCCATCTATGTCCCCTTTTACAAGGGCAAGGTGAAGTGCGCCCGGATTGTCACCGTATGGGCTGGTGTAAGCATGGCAGACAAAATCCCCCCAGGCTGTCGGCATGTGGACTGTTGCTTCCCTGCGGACAAACTTTTCCCTCATGACACGGTAATGGATGAGATTCTCAACTGTAATTATCTTCATTTCATGCTTTTTTGCAAATTCAATGAGCTGCGGCAGCCTTGCCATGCTTCCGTCTTCATTCATGATCTCGCATATCACGCCGCCTTCGTTGAAACCGGCCATGCGCGAAAGGTCAACAGCGGCCTCAGTGTGTCCGGCTCTTTTAAGGACTCCCCCGTGACGTGCCACTAACGGGAAAATATGCCCAGGCCTGTGAAAATCCTCAGCCCTTGAAAGCGGGTTCGCAAGGGCTTTGGCTGTAATCGCCCTTTCTGCAGCAGATATTCCGGTAGTTGTGTCTTTTACGTGGTCAACTGAAACTGTGAAAGCGGTGCCGTGTGAATCGGTGTTGTGCTCCACCATCGGATTAAGCTGAAGTTTCTTTGCCTGTTCTGCACCTATCGGTACACAGACAAGTCCCCTGGCATTTTTAATCATAAAGTTGATATCCTCGGTTCGGCAGCAATCTGCCGCCATAACGAGGTCACCTTCATTTTCCCTGTTTTCGTCGTCAACGACGATTATCATTTTTCCCTGTTTGATTTCGTTTATTGCCTCTTCAATAGTGTTGAACATTCTCTGCTGATCCCCCTAGACCCATCCATATTTTACAAGTTTATCCCATGTAAGGGAATTTTTCATCTCCCCGCCTTCGGCGGTATCGGAAAAACGTGTTTTCAAAAATTTTGTTATATATTTTCCAAGGATGTCTGTTTCAATATTTACAGCATCGCCCTCTTTAAGTTCTGAAAGTGTCGTTTCCGAGATCGTTGTCGGAATGATGCCGACTGAAAAGTTGTTCGTGGTGACATCTATTACTGTGAGGCTTATTCCGTCTATTGCGACTGAGCCTTTGGAAACGATCCCGGAGATGAGATCCTGTCCGGCACTGAAATAATATTTTCTGGTCTCGGGATATGTTTCAATTTTCTCGACCCTGGCAAGTCCGTCTATATGACCGGAAACTATATGTCCGTCAAGCCTCGAATCGACTCTCATCGCCCTTTCAAGGTTTACCGCAGATCCACTTTTTAAGTTTCCGAGTTTTGTCTTTTTTCTTGTCTCTTCCATTATTTCTATGCTGAAAGACCTGTTGTCGGACCGGACGACTGTGCTGCATGCTCCCGAGACGGAGACTGAATCGCCTAAACGCAGTTCACCTGCGATCTTTGGCGCTTCTATGTCGATCTGCCACACATCGCCCCTGGGATGTATCGCTGAAATTATGCCTATCGTCTCTATAAGTCCGGTGAACATGAAAGCACCCCCCTGATCCATATGTCGTCCCCGCAGGCGGAGGTATTGATATCTTTAATGCTTATCGCTTCGTCAAGGCTGTCAAGCTCAAGGTATTCGGTAAAGTGTATTCCGGCGCCCAGTATCTTTGGTGCCATAAATATCGATATCTCGTCTGCCAGACCATATCTGAGCAGTGAGCTTGTCAGTCTGGCCCCGCATTCGACCATCAGATAGTTTACACCTATTTCACACAATTTAGCCATAACAAATTCCAACTCGCTGCATTCAGGCGCATCTATGGTCAGAACTTCAGCACCAAGTTCCCTGATACTGTTGATTTTATCAACTGAAGCATCAGCGGAGGTGAAGAAAATCAGGTTTTTCTCGTTAAAAATTGCGGCTGAGAGAGGGGTCCTTAGCCTTCTGTCAAGGATGACCCTTTTCGGCGACTTTCCCTCAGCGTCCCTGACGGTAAAGGTAGGGTCGTCTGCAATGACTGTTCCGACCCCGCTAAGCAGGGCATCGTTCTCAGCCCTCATTATGTGGACTTTCTGCCTTGAGCTTTCACCGGTGATCCATTTGCTTGATCCGTCCTTCAATGCGATGTTCCCGTCTATTGAAGAGGCTGTCTTGATGGTGATCCACGGACGTCCGTTCCTCATCCTTCTTATGAATCCCCTGTTCATCCATTTCGATTCTTTTCCAAGAACACCGCTTGTTACCTCTACCCCGGCATCCCGAAGCATGCTTTCCCCCCGGCAGTCAACTAAAGGGTTCGGGTCTGTCATTCCGATCACTACACGGGATACCCCTTTTTCGATAAGCATTGGCGCACATGGAGGGGTCCTCCCATGATGGCAGCATGGTTCAAGATTTACGTATACAGTGGATCCTTTAACATCTTCGCCGGCATTCCTGACAGCCTCGACCTCTGCGTGCGGTTCACCGCAGCACTTATGCCACCCTGTGCCTATTATTTTTGAATCACGGACAATAACACAGCCGACCCGGGGATTGGGACTGACAGAACCGGTACCGTTAAACGCTAAGGAAAGCGCCATTCTCATATAATTTTCATCCTGCAGTTTCTGATCATGAGAAGTCAATTTTCCGGGCTCCCTTCATTTGCCTGTCTAAGATGTTCTTGTATCCTTTTAGCAAGTGTGGTACCGATCCCGGGTGCTGAAGCCAGCTCCTCTTGGGTGATATCCATTATAGCTCTTGTGCTTCCAAATTTAGTTATGAGCTTTGCAGCTTTGCCCCTTCCAACTCCGGGCACATCTTCGAGCTTGCTTCTTCTGAAATTTCTGCCTCTTGCGGCCCTGTGGGATGTTATCGCATACCTGTGTGATTCGTCCCTTACGTGCTGCAGAAGCCTTAATGCAGGATCTGTGTGATCCAGGCGTATGGGTTCCTTCTTCTCCGGTATGTATATTTCCTCATCTTCCTTGGCAAGGGAAACTATTGGTATGTTGTTGATGCCAAGTTCCTTTAATGCTTCCATTGCAAATTCAAGCTGAACCGGACCTCCGTCGATAAGGATAAGCTGGGGCATCGGTTCCTGCCCGTCCAAACACCTTCTGTATCTCCGAAGCAAGGTCTCCTTCATCGACCTGAAGTCATCAATGCCTTCAACAGTCTTTATGTTAAACCTTCTGTATAATGATGTGTTCGGATATCCCTGCTCAAATACTACTACAACACCCACTGTCTCTTTGCCTGAGGTGTGTGAAATGTCGAAGCCATCTATTCTCCATGGAAGCATGGGCAGTTCTAAGATGTTCTGAAGACGGTTTAGGGTCTCCCAGAAGTTATCTCTTCCGGCTTCAATCTCAGGAATGTTGTTTCGCTGGCGGCTGACCCGCCAGATCGCCCTGATCGTGTCCCTGATGACAGCAGCTTCTTCAAATTCAAGGCTCTGTACAGCTTTGTCCATTTTTTTTCTAAGTTTTTCAACAAGCTCAAGACCTTTGCCCTGCAGCATCATAATTACATCCGCTGCCCTTTCCCTGTATTCATTTTCAGTGCATAGGCCTGCACAGGGTGCAAGGCAGTGTCCAAGTGAATGTCTCATGCATGGACGGACCTTTTTGTTTGGCTCTTTTATTTCCCCTTTGCAATATCGAAGCGGAAGGTAGCGCTCTATAAGGCGAAGAAGTTCCCTCACCTCGGAGACTCTTACAAACGGACCGATATATACGGCTCCGTCATCCTGCTTGTGTCTGGTGACCACGATACGTGGGAATTTCTCTGATGTGACCTTTATGTATGCGTACCGTTCGTTCATTTTGAGATCCACGTTGAAAAATGGCTGATATAATTTTATCAGTCTGTTTTCGAGGATCAGAGCCTCTATCTCTGTCTCTGTCCTGATAGTGGAAATGTCGGAGATGGTATCGACCAGTTTTCTCAATCTTGGTGAAGCGAAGTTGGAATGGCGAAAGTACGAAGAGACCCTCTTCTTGAGGGATTTCGCCTTGCCGACGTAAATTATTTTGCCGTCAGGATCACGCATCATATAGACTCCCGGTTTGTCCGGGAGTGCTTTTATTTGGTTGAGAAGGTCTTCTCTTTTCAAAAAAAAATCCCTTTCCGTGATTGCTGATGTCAGGCTCATGGTATAGGATATCATAGTATGGTAAAAGTAGCATTCAGGAGGTGCCACAATGGCTCTGGTAGTTTACAACGACCTAACTAGAAAAAAGGAACTATTTGAAACGATAGAAAATGGCAAGGTCAGATTTTACGTCTGCGGACCGACTGTTTATGATTTTTTCCACATCGGCAACGCGAGGCCTTTCGTTCTCTTTGACGTCTTCAGGAGATATCTTGAGGCAACAGGCTACAAGGTCACGTTTGTCCAGAATTTTACTGACATAGACGATAAAATGATCAGGCGCGCAAACGAGATGGGAATAACTGTACCTGAACTGGCAGAAAAGTTTATCGCGGAGTATTTCGAGGATGCCGACGCCCTTGGCATCAGGAGAGCTGATATCCATCCAAGGGCTACCCACGAGATAGATGAGATCATCAAGATAGTAAAGACTCTGATAGATAAAGGGCACGCCTACGAAAAGGACGGCGATGTCTACTTTTCTGTAGTCAGCTTCCCGGAATATGGCAAACTCTCAAAACAGAGCATAGATGAGCTTGTGAGCGGGGCAAGGATAGAAGTCGATGAAAGAAAGAACAACCCGCTTGATTTTGCGCTCTGGAAGGCCAGCAAGCCCGGAGAACCCTTCTGGGAGAGTCCTTGGGGCAACGGTCGACCTGGTTGGCACATCGAATGCAGTGCAATGTCCACAAAGTATCTCGGAGACTCTATAGATATACACGGTGGCGGAAGCGACCTTGTTTTTCCGCACCACGAAAACGAGATAGCCCAGTCTGAGTGCGCTTCAGGGTGCCAGTTTGTAAAATACTGGCTCCATAACGCATACATAATGATCGACAAAGAAAAGATGTCCAAATCCCTTGGCAATTTCATGACAGTAAGAGACATAAGAAATAAATTTAATCCGCTCGTGCTTCGCTTCTTCCTGCTGAGCGCACACTACCGCTCACCCATCAATTTTTCTAAGGAGGGTCTGGACCAGGCTCAGAGCGCACTCGAAAGGATCAACAACTGCTATGCCGACCTTAAATTCGCTGTGGCAAACCGCAAGTCATGCACAAAAGACAATTCCCTTGCTGAAACTGTGGCGAAGGCCTACCTTGGGTATACGGATGCAATGGATGATGATTTCAACACTGCAGGAGCACTTGGCTGCGTGTTTGACGTTGTCAGGGCCGTAAATGTGCATCTGACTGAGAATGACGGGTTCTGTGAAGAAGGCTTAAAATCTGCAAAGGAGTTCTTCGATAATGTTAACTGCGTCTTTGGCTTTTTTAACAGCGAGTGTGATGAAGTTCCGGATGCAGAAATAGAGGCACTTCTTGAGGAGAGAGCAGAAGCCAGGAAGTCCAAAAACTTTAAAAGATCTGACGAAATCAGGGATCTGCTGGCATCAAAAGGAATAACCATAGAAGATACGCCCCAGGGTGCACGCTGGAAAAAACATATATAGCCCTGAAAACTTAAATGTAAAGAGCCCCGGACGCTGAAGCTGATGTCAGGGGTTCTTTTTTATGTAATTATGTAGCTGCTGCATTTTAGCCTCCGCCAATAAGCGGGAATATCCTTACGTCGTCTCCGTCTTTTAGTGGGGTATCGTCCTTTTGGAGATGGAGCATGTGGTGGCCGTTTACGAGGATGTTGACCCTTTTGGATATCTTGTCTCCGTCCATGCAGAAATCACGAAAATTTTTCCCAAATTTAGAATTAAGATCCTCCATGAGGAGTCCAAGTGTCGGCCTTAAAGGCATAGTTATTTCCTTGGTTCCGACCATGGTCCTTATATCAGCGAAAAAACCGACTTTGATCATGGGTCCCCTCCTCACATTTTTACAATGTTGAAAAATAATTATCCATATTCATATGCCTATATTTTAAACTATTTAAAACAGATCCGCGGGTAAGATGCAGATATGCCCGCGGATCACTATTTTGAAGGTCGAGTGTTATTGGTTCATCGACCGGCTTTTAAATAGTCATAAACTCCCTAAGGCCAAGGGATTCAAGTCTTTCCGGTGTCGGTACCCCGTTTTCATCCCATCCCCTTGCCTCATAGTAATGAGGAAGCATTTCGGGTACTCGGCTTACGTTGCCCTTCATCGGACCTGAGCTGATAGGAGCATTGAACATTCTGTCCGGCAGTGTATCGTCGGCTTTAGTATATCCGACGCTGAGATTATAGAGCCTTTCCAGGTTGTATATCCTCTCGCCGGCTAATGCCACTTCATCACCGGTAAACTCTATGCCGGAAGCTCCTGTGATCTCATCTGCGATAGCGGGGGCTCCGAGTGCGAACGTCGTAAAGAGGCACATGCCTGCAGAGTCAACTGCTGCAGTAAGGTCCTGGAATCCCTTTACCCATGCAGGTTTTTCCACGATCGACTGCTGGTCGAGCTTTTCCGGAAGCCCAAGGATCTCAGGAGAAATGGTATATCCGCGCACGTGGCAGCCGCCCCTGTTTGAGGTAGCATAGTTGAGTCCTATCCCCTGGATGCCGCGTGGATCGTATGCGGGCATCTCCTGCTTTTTAGCTGTCATGGAGAATTCAGGATGGCCGTATTTTGTCCCAAGCCTGAAGGATCCCTCTGCGAGCTCATTGCCAAAGCCTTTTCTGTATGCTGTGGCTTCGACAAGGGCTATAAGGGCTTCTTCGCTGCCGAATTTAAGCTCATGTCCGACTTCGTCTTTTCCTATGGCACCTGTTTCATACAGCTCCATAGCTGCGGCCATCGTACTGCCCATCGTTATGGTGTCGAGCCCAAGTTCATTGCAGATGAAGTTTGCCTTATTTACTACGTCAATGTTGTCTATGCCGCAGTCAGGACCGAATGACCATACTGTTTCATACTCGGGGCCTTCGCCCTCTCCCGCATACTTGCCTTCACTCCATGCGACCCTTCCGCATCCGATAGAACAGAAGGCGCATGCCTTGTTCTTGTGCATCCTTGTTGCGGCAAGTGATTCCCCGCCGACCTTGTCAGCCGTTTCAAAGTGCGACTCACGGAAATTCCTGGTCGGGAGAGAACCAACTGAGTTGAGGATGTTTACGAGAACGTTCGTACCAAAGGCAGGAAGTCCGCCGCTGGTTACGGCGTTTTCTTTAAGCAGTTTTTTGCTTGCCCTCACTGCAGCGAGAAACTTATCCTTGTCTCCGATCTTAACTCCTTTGGTGCCTCTTACAACAATAGCCTTAAGGTTCTTGGAGCCCATTACAGCACCGACGCCGCTGCGTCCCGCTGCCCTGTGGTCATCGTTCATGATGTTGGCAAAGAGGACCTTGTTCTCCCCTGCAGGTCCGATACATGCCACTTTAGCGTCCGGATCATGTTTTGCAAGAAGAGCTGCCGTTGTCTCAGGGACATTCTTGCCCCAGAGGTCGGATGCGTCGCACAGCTCAGCCGTTCCGTTATAAATATTGAGATATACAGGCTTCTGCGACTGTCCTTCAAAAATTACCATATCATATCCGGCATACTTAAGCTCAGGGCCCCAGTAACCACCTGAATTTGATCCTGCCAGGGTCCCGTTGAGAGGGGCGCGGGTGACCACTTCATATCTGCCTGTGCTGGACCCCATGGTTCCTGTGAGTACACCTGTTGAAAAAATCAGGTTGTTCTCAGGTCCCAGTGGATCTACACCCGGTTTTACTTCTTTCATGTAGTAATAGACACCCAGACCCCTGCATCCGAGGTATTTCCTGGCTGCCTCCATATCAAGAGCCTCTTTTTTGACCGTTCCTTCTGTGAGGTTGACCCTCAGGATAGTCTCTGTCCAGCCTGCCATATTACTTCACCTCCTCAAGAGCCTGTTTCATTTTGGCTGAAAATGCCTTTTTTCTGTTGAGTGTTGCAGTGTCGGCGGGAAGGTATTCGATCGCTGCCGTCGGACAGAATTCCGCACAAAGAGGTTCTCCGTCACAGTGATCGCACTTGATCGCAACCTTTGCTACCCTGTCAAAAGCGATATTTCCGAAAGGACACGCCATAACGCACATCCTGCATCCTATGCACTTGTCCTCTTCAACCTTCACCACGCCTGTCTCTTCGTCACGGACTAGTGCTTTGGTCTTGCATACCGCCATGCATGCTGCCTCTTCGCACTGGAAACACATCATGGGTACGTTGTTTCCCTTATCAAACCTAAAGACATTGACCCTTGATATCGCCGGCCTGCACTCTCCGTTATGAGACAGTGAACAGGCCAGTTCACAGGTCCCGCAGCCGATACATTTTTCCGGCGATGTTACGAGTATCATTTCCATGCCGCATTCCTCCCTGTACTTTTTAGATTCCCGTATCTGACGGGTGTTGTAAAGACAAAAGGAGACCCTCTGAGGGTCTCCTTCTTTGCTAAACGGCAGGCGGCAGGATCGCTCCCGCTCCCCAATGCCCGGAGTTTCTGCTTGAGATACGCCGGGTCGAAGGACATGTATTATTGGTTCTTTTTTACTTCTTTTGCGATTCTGTTAAAAACTTGACGCTTTCGATATATTTCTGGCAATGGTCACAGTAATCACGATCGTTCTCCGGTCTGCCGGCCCAATCAAGCATCTCCTTTGTTGCGAAGTAGATACCACACCTTTTGCACTGCAGAACGTCAAATTCTTTGTGCCATATCTTTCTCTTGCCGGGGGATTCATCGTAAGTTATCTTTCCCGTGGGGCATACAGTTGCGCAGGAGAGACAGCCAATACAGGCGTCAGTCTCCATTTCATAAGGCGGCGCAACGTGTCTGTCGAAGCCTCTCCCTACAAGCTGTATTGCGTTTGTTCCATTGGCTTCACATGCCCTTACGCAGCGTCCGCACCTTATGCAGAGATCAGGTTCCATTGCAAACCGCTCTTCACGCTTGACACCGTATTTATCGCACAGCTGCTGAATGATCGGGGATTTGGGATTTCTGTTTATCAGAAGCTGAAGGACGGTATTCCTCGCTCTATGTACCCGATCTGTCTCAGTCTCTACGGAAATGCTCCTGGTGATAGGAAACATGCAGGAAGCAACTATCTTTTTATTTCCTCTGTCATCAATTTCCACAGAACAAAGCCTGCAGTTTCCGTCAAGGGTGAGCCCTTCGTGGTTGCAGAGAGCAGGGATGTCGATGCCGTTTGCCTGGGCAGCGTGCAGTATAGTTGTCCCTTTTTCCACTTTCAACGGTATTCCGTTTACGGTTATCTCAATCATGATCGATCACCTCTTTGACTATGTCCACTGATGAGAAAGGACACACTTCAAAACATGCCCCGCACTTTATACAGCCTTCCTGCTTGATCCTGTATTTACCACTGTCAAGTTTTTC
>JAAYHA010000062.1 GCA_012727545.1 Synergistaceae bacterium
ATCCTTGCTGACAGGCTGCCTTTTAAACATGAATATGAGATCATAACGGCTGAAGGAAAACGAAAATGGGTCCTTGAGCTTGCAGAAGGCATATTTAATGACCAGTGCGAGGTTGAAGCTCTTGAAGGGATCATCATCGACATATCAGACAGGAAAGAGGTCGAAAATCTACTCAGATATACCAATGAACATGATAGATGGACCGGCCTGTTTAACAGATATTACCTTGAAAACATGCTTAAACATGACGCAGGCAAGGATTTTTATGAAAAAAGAGCCCTAATCAGCATTAATTTGGGTTCAGTACAGTCATTGACAAGGGTTTATGGATTTCATTACACACAGGATCTGATCAAAAAAACAGCCAACGCGTTCAGCGAATATTCTACTGATAAACGAATATTGTTTTCGACATACGAAAACCGTTTCGTTTACTACATGAAAGGTTATAAAGACAGGAATGAATTGCTTGAGTTTACTGAAATTCTGATAGAGATCCTGGAATCCCTGCTTGCAACTGAAAGGATAGGCGGCGGCATAGGGATAATGGAATTAGAGAGTTACGACGATATAGATGTTGACACCCTTTTGAAAAAACTTCTTATTGCCTCTGAAAAAGCGATCAAAATTTATGACGACAATTTTGGAGCATGTTTTTACGATGAAGAAATGGAAATAGAAATAATCCGTGAGCAGGATATAAAGAGTGAGCTTGCCCGGATCGCTGCCGGTGAAAATATTGAAACCCTTTTTCTCCAGTTCCAGCCTATCATTGACCTTAAATCAGACAAGATAAAGGGGTTCGAGGCATTGGCCAGGATGAAAAATGAAAAACTTGGCCTGGTTCCTCCTCTGGAATTTATTCCTGTGGCAGAGAAGACTAAACTTATTATCCCTATTGGCTATATAATTTTTATGCAGTCATTCCGTTTCCTCAACAGGCTGAAGGAAATAGGGTACGAGAACATCAACATTTCAGTCAATGTCTCTGCAGTTCAGGTTTTGGAAAAGGATTTCACTGTCGAGCTGCTCAATATTATTAAAGAGATGCAAGTTGATCCCAACAATATTATTGTTGAGATCACAGAGTCGGTGTTTTCTTCAAATTATGAGGATATTAATAAAATTCTTGGTGAGCTGAGAAACTCAGGGATCAAGATCGCAATAGATGATTTTGGCACAGGTTATTCATCTCTTGCAAGAGAACAGGAATTAAATGTTGATTGTCTGAAGATAGACAAATATTTTATAGACAAGCTTCTGGAGGTAAATCCTGATTATGCTATAACGGCAGAAGTAATATCGATGGCGCACAAGATGGGCCATTATGTTACAGCAGAAGGGGTGGAATATGAAAACCAAAAAGAATATCTTATTAAAAACGGTTGTGACAGTTTCCAGGGATATCTCTTTGCCAGACCGCTTGACGAAGATGAAGCTGTAAAAATTCTGATAAAAGAGAAAAACATTGACCAGAATACCGAAATATAAATAATAAGCGTTTATAACCTGATGTAGATATTTAAAGCTTATTATCAAATGAAACGAGGCGATAAGTATGTTCAGAAGCATGAGAAGATGCAAACAGCTCTTGTCCGATAAAGATACTGAGGCTGTAGTGAAGAGATGCACGAACGGTGTCCTTGCATGCTGCGGGGATAACGATTACCCATACGCTGTCCCGGTCAGTTTCGTTTATCATAACGAAAAGATATACTTCCATTCGGCTAAGGCGGGGCACAAAATAGACGCGATCCAAAGAAACCCAAAGGTGTCTTTCGCTGTCATTGATGAGGACAGAATAGTCAGCAAGGAGTACACATCATATTTCCGAAGCGTAATTGCCTTTGGCAGGGCAAGGATGGTTGAAGGAGAAGAACGGCTTGAAGCCTTCCGGGCACTTGTTGAAAAATATTCAGGGGACCAGCCTGAGGAGGCAAAACACAAGGAAATTACAGGCTGTACGAACGCATGCATAGTTGCAATAGATGTGGACCATATTACTGGCAAAGAGGCCATAGAATTCGTAAGGGCAAAGAACGGATAAATTATTATACCTAAGAGATAAGGCCATCCGGCATCCGGTAATGTTCCGCTTCGGAACATCCGAATAGCCGGATGGTCACTTTTTTGCATTTCTTCGATGATTATATGGGATAAATTAAAACTTCACACTTTAAAATCATACGTATATTATTAACAAATATGTGATATTATAGTTAAAGCTATTATCATATGTAGCAGAATAGCTGTAATATACTAAATTACCCTGTATATTTTAAGAATAAATGTAAGGGGATAGATCAAATAAGGAGGTAATTTTATGAAAGTTCCGTTTTGCACTTGTGTTGACCATGAATGCCGCTGCAACCCAGTAAATCACCCGCACGGCTGTACTCCCTGCATCGCAAAGTGCCTTGCTGAAAACGAGATTCCGGTTTGCTTTTACCGTAAAATAGAACCTAACATGGACAGGAAACAGGACTATACATTCAAAGGTTTTGCCAATTTTGTGATCGACCACGAAAAGTCACAATAGGCTTTCCTTTTCGTATTTTTCGCATAGCAAAGGCCGCCAATAACAAATCGGCGGTCTTTGCCGGATCTAATATTATCAACTTTGGTATTTTTTAGCCCTTTACAACGAAGGAGATCTTGGCGTTGATGCGATACTTTGTGATCTTGTCTCCCTCTACTATTGCCTGCATGTGCTTAATGTAGACATTTTCAATGTTGTGGACTGTCTTCGCAGCCTCCGTGACTGCGGACTGTGCCGCTGCTTCCCAGCTCTCGCTTGATTCAGCAAGAACTTCGATCACCTTTACGATGGGCATGATCATCTCTCCTTTCCTGATTGAAAAACTCTTTGTGTTTCCGGCTTATTTCACCAGGTTTAGGCATATACCAAAGATCAGTACTGGATGACTCTGGGAAGTTTGCCTGCCTGACCGATCCAGTCTTCTACCTGCCTGGTGGTGGGTACTCTTCTGACAAGCTTCTTTGCCTCGTTTACTTCAGCCATTTTCGCAACAAGGTTATCGGTTTTTCTCTTTGCAAGCTCCGGTACTGTATCGACTCCGGCAGCATCAAGAAGTTCGGCATATTCACTGCCAACTCCCTTGATGCGGAACAGGTCGGCATGATTAGCCCACTTCAATATCAGTTTCTCTGTTATTCCTGACTTTTCAGCGAGCTTGGTCCTGCCTTTTTTTGAGGAGCATTCTTCAAGAAATTTTTCGATTGAAGTAATGCCCGCCTCGTTTAGCTTCTGTTCGTAAGAACCACCTATGCCTTCGATCACGCTTAACTTAGCCAATACAGACCACCTCCAATAATAATACGGAAAATTACATTATTTCATAACGTTATTATATCATCTTATTTTTATAATAAATTGATGAGTATATTTTTTATTGCCATTTTTAATAGCGGCCTCCTTGATTTTCATGGTATTCTATGATCATTAATTTTTTATAAAAGTGATCGGGAGGTGAAATTTATGCCGGTGATAAAAGTAGAATGCTCCGCAATGGACATCGATACAAAAGAAAAGCTGATCAAATCTTTGACTCAGACAGCCAGCAGCATAATGGGGATCCCAGAGGCAGCTTATGTGGTTCTCCTCAACGAAATGAGCAAGGACAATATCGGAGTCGGCGGAGAGATGCTTTCAAAGAAGCAGCACTGATCAAGGCCTGTATTCCAAAATAAGAAATTACTTTAATTTTTGGACATCCTCGATCTTTAGGATGTCCATTTTTTTTTCGTAAAAGGCTTGCCACAAAAAATTTTGTACAAACATTTTTTACGCTTTGCATTAATAAAGATCACAATCTGAGCATAATTTTATTTTTAGCTGACTTTATGTTATACTTACTAAGATATTCACCAATTTCAAAGGGAGATGAGAACGTTAATTAAAGGAGGAAAAAGATAAATGGCCAGTTCTAATATTAAACCATTCAAATTTATGGAGTCTGCAGTATTGCCCCTTGCCACGGGCATAAGGGCACAGAATCTTCGTGAACTTCACGCAGGCGTCACGCAGGTCCCGGACAGCGCGATCTACTTCCATTTCTGGGGGCGCATGGTAAGGCCCCACATTTCTGAGTCCGAATTCAACAATGACTTCGCATCATGGGTAAACAGCAGCCTCAGAGATTTCATGCTGGCTGAGGCATTGGGCGGCATTAACCCTGTCAAATTCCAAAATTTTGACAATATAAGAGAGGTTATTTTGAATATTTTAGAAAAACGGCTCGAAAATGAAGATTTCCTCAGTTGGAAAAAGTCAGACCGTGACTTTCACTTCATTGCCTGCAAGAAACTCATGTTTGAAACAGGAAGGGAGACATCTGAGTTAGACGCTTTCCCTGCAGCTGTCAAACATACCAGCAGGGAAAGCTTTTTTTACCACTTTATCGACGGAAGAAGAAGATCACCTGACTGCAAGGATGATTTCACTATTTGGCTTGAGCAGTTTTCCGACGAAACAGCAGGTTTAAGAAAGAAATTAAAGAATGTCGATTCATACCTCTTCTCACTCACTGAACTCCAGCGACAGGTATTTTCGATCTTTGACGACTGGCAGAACAGTAAAGGAGGTAAATGTTCATGTCCGAAATAATTAATAGATACGCAGAAATTATTGGTCAGGCTGCGATGGACAGCCTCGTGAATATAGCTAAGAGGCTAAAGGGAAAAAAAATAGTGCATGTCAATTCTACCCGTGCAGGCGGGGGAGTCGCCGAGATCCTTTCATCGATGGTCCCGCTTTCACAGGAACTTGGACTTGACGTATCGTGGGAAGTTATAGAAGGGGACGAGTCATTCTTCAACTGCACCAAGATGCTGCATAACACACTGCAGGGAATGCCCGGCACGCTTTCTGAGCAACAGATGGATATTTATGCAAAAACAAACGCAAGAAACGCAGAAAGGCTTAAAAACGTCCTTCAGGATGCAGATTACGTATTTATACATGATCCGCAGCCGGCTGCACTTATCAACAGCTTCCCTCAGAGGAAGGGTAAGTGGGTATGGAGATGCCATATCGATGTCAGCTCTCCCAACAAAAGCGTCTGGCAGTTTGTAAAAAAACAGGTCTCAGGATACGATGCTTCCATTTTCTCACTACCGGATTTCGCACAGAAACTCCCTCATCCGCAATTTCTGATAACGCCAAGCATCGATCCATTGGCAGAGAAAAACATCCCTCTTGACAGGTCAGAAGTGGAAAAAACTTATAAGGACCTTGGCGTTCCGATGGATAAGCCGATAATCCTGCAGGTCTCCAGATTTGACAAATTTAAAGATCCCCTTGGTGTGATCGAGAGTTACAGAATAATAAAGGAACATGTGGATGTCAGGCTCGTACTGGCAGGCGGCGAAGCTGACGATGATCCGGAGGCTTCAGAGATCTTGAATGAGGTCAGGGCAGCCGTTGAAGGTGACGAGGATATTTCTGTACTCCTTCTCCCTTCAGATTCTCATCGTAAGATAAATGCCCTCCAGACCGGAGCGGATGTCGTTATGCAGAAATCTCTAAAGGAAGGCTTTGGCCTGACCGTTACAGAAGCGATGTGGAAGAGAAAAGCAGTAATAGGCGGCAATGTTGGCGGGATAAGGCTACAGGTGATCAACCGATTCAACGGATTTAGGGTAAGGACTCCTGAGGGAGCAGCAATAAGGACACGTTACCTGCTCTCCCATCCATGGAAAATGGAAAAAATGGGAAGAAACGCCAGGGAATACGTTCTTGAAAACTTCCTTATCACCGGACATTTGAGAAGATACATGATAATGCTGATTTCGCTTGATGAGCAGGGAGAAACATGGGAAAAATGGGTTTAGCTCCTACCCGGTTGGAACCGGATAAATACAGTTCCTTTTTTTCCTCATATAAGAAAGCTTCGCCCCTGCTTGTTACAGATTATGACGGTACTCTGGCCCCTTTTGTAAAGGATAGGGAGAAGGCCTTCCTACCACCAAAAACAAAAATTCTTATGGGGTCAATACTTGAAGCAGGGGGAGAAGTAATTATTGTCTCCGGCAGAAGACCTGAAGAAATATTAGATTTTGTGGGACTTCCTTTAGAAATATGGGGCTGTCACGGAATGGAAAAAATAGATAAAAACGGCAGGTATTCAAGGGGAACAGTTCCAGAAGAGGAATTAAAAAAACTGGATGGCTTTGCATCACAACTTGCTTACTTCCCCCGTGGTACAGTTGAAAAAAAACCTTCCGGCATAGCGCTTCATTGGAGAGAGAAGCCCCAAGTTTTCAACATTTACACAGAGGTCTGCGAAAAACTGATCTCCGAAGCCAGAGAACACTCTCTGAAAGTTGTGCCCTTTAACGGAGGCATGGAATTTATCCTGCCATATTTCACAAAGGGATCAGCTATTAATGAGATCAGCGCAATAAATCCCGTATCATCCCCGATATGCTATCTCGGGGATGATACCACAGATGAAGATGCTTTCGAAGAAATTCAAAAGTTAAAATCAGGAGTGGGGATACTCATCTCTGATGTCCCAAAAGTGAGCGCTGCAAACGTCTATTTTTCCATTAACAATGTCGATCTCTTCCTGGATTTCTGGCTTAATGAAATGACACCGAGAGGAGAGGGTGATAATGTCAGAAGATAAAGGCCGATTTCTGGTCGTATCCAACAGACTTCCGGTGACACTTAGCTTCAATGAAAAAAAGTGGGAAGCAAAATCTTCTTCCGGAGGCCTTGTCAAAGCACTCAATCCTGTTCTCAAAAACAGGGGCGGCTTCTGGATAGGATGGCCGGGAACATTTGAAAACCTTAAAATACCTGCTATGAAGGAGATCCTGGGGCCGCTCTCTAAAAAATCAGGCTATAGGTTCCTCCCTGTTGTTTTGACAGAAGAGGACATAGAGCAGTTTTACTATGGTTTTTCAAACTCAGTGCTTTGGCCGCTTTTCCATGATTTTCAGACAAGGTGCAACTTTTCGCCGGAGTATTGGGAAGGATACATGAGAACAAATGAAAAATTTGCAAAAGTTGTTCTTGGGCACTCTTCTGATAAGGATTTTATATGGGTAAATGATTACCAGCTTATCCCGCTTGGATCAATGCTGCTGGAGAAGAATCCAAAATTGAATTCCTCTTTCTTCCTGCACATACCTTTCCCAAGCGTGGATGTTTTTATGAAACTGCCTTGGCGAAAAGAAATACTTCACCAGCTTACATGCTATTCTCTCGTCTGTTTTCAGACCCTTAGGGACAGAAGAAATTTTATGGACTGCATTAAGACCTTTTATCCCAAAGCTGTAGTGTACGGCAGGGGACATGTAATAAAGGTCAATGTCGGCGACAGAACATTTCTTGCGGGCAGTTTGCCAATAAGCATAGACTACAAACATTACTCATCACTTAGTAGTTCTTCAAACGTTGCAAAAAGGGCGAAGCAAATCAGAGAAGAGATCCATGGAGAAAAGATCATTCTTGGAGTAGACCGTCTTGACTACTCAAAAGGTATTCCGGAAAAACTGAAAGGGTTTCAAAGGTGCCTCGAATCACATCCTGAGATCAGAGAAAAAATTACACTTTTTCAGCTAGTAATACCAAGCAGGGACACCATCTCAGAATACCAGGATCTTCGTAAAGAGATCGAGCTTCTGATAAGTGAGATCAACGGCAGATATTCCACAACGAGGTGGACCCCGATAATATGGCGCCACGGCACACTCCCTGAATCAGAGCTTTACTCAGTATACAGAGCATCTGACATTGCAATGGTCACGTCTCTTAAGGACGGAATGAACCTTGTGTGCAAAGAGTACTGCGCAAGCAAGGGAAAAGAGAGCGGCGTCCTTATCCTGAGTGAGTTCGCTGGAGCTGCGTTGCAGCTTTCCAGGGGAGCACTGCTGGTCAATCCTTACGATATCAACGACCTTTCTGAGACGATCTATCAGGCTTACACGATGGATGAACAAGAAAAGAAAATCAGGATGAGGTCAATGAGAGAATCTATAAGAAGGCAGGATGTCTTCTGGTGGGTCGAAAACTTCCTGAGAGCAGCCACAGGGAAAAAACTTGAAGATTATCCGGAGCAGGAGATCCCTTCTCTCTGGCCGGGACTTTTCGCGATCAGAAAAAAATACTATAAAGGCGCGGTCTGAAAAGACCACGCCAGTTTTTTAAATGCCGGATGCTGTATTAAATTTTCTCAGCCCAGGTTTACAAGCTTTGCATTGACACCTGAAACAGCGTTCAGCTTCTTGTTAAGCTCTTCTGCAACATTCTCTCCGCAGGCCAGTTGAAGGATAAGAATGCCTGAAGGTGAGCAGGTGTTGTCGTCAGTCTGGTCATGAAGACCAAGCCTTGTCCTGATGGAGCAGCCATATTCAGTAAGTATCTTCTGAACTTCCACCGCTGTCTTGTCTCTCTGTTCAACTCTAACAGCCATTATCTGGAAACAATTCACCGTTATTACCTCCTGATGTGCCAATATTTTTCTATTGCGGGGGTACACGGTTTATAATATCAGAAACAAGGCAACTCTGTCTGTGAGTAAAAAATACCAAAAAGGGAAATTATCGCTCAAATCCCATCTAATGTGAATTTTCGTTTCTGCAGTGGGATCAAACGACATTTTTACAGAGCTCAAATGACTTGACAGCGCCGGTGTATTAGTTATAATGTCTCTCGTGCTTCGGCAGAGGCAGTGTCGGGCGTGCGTCTGTAGCTCAGCTGGATAGAGCAACTGCCTTCTAAGCAGTAGGCCGGGGGTTCGAGTCCCTTCAGACGCGCCATTACTTGAAAAAACTATATCGTTTTCATGGTGAGCATAGCTCAATTGGTTAGAGCACTGGACTGTGGCTCCAGAGGTTGCGGGTTCAATTCCCGTTGCTCACCCCACTTTTTTGCTTTGGATCGTTAGCTCAACTGGCAGAGCACCTGACTCTTAATCAGGGGGTTACAGGTTCGATTCCTGTACGATCCACCA
>JAAYHA010000006.1 GCA_012727545.1 Synergistaceae bacterium
TAAGGAGGGTGCGTTTTATGTTAGAGAATATGTCAGAGAAGTCCTGGAAACAGCTGGACCAGCTTTTGGACAGGTACCGGGGCACCAAGGGGAGCGTTATACCTGTGCTCCAGCAGGCTCAGGAAATATTCGGATATCTTCCGAAGGATGCCCTGATCAAGATCAGTAAGGAGATCGACATCCCGATCAGCCAGGTGTTCGGTGTTGTAACATTTTATTCACAGTTCCATCTTGAACCGCGTGGGAAGAACATAATAAGGTCATGCCAGGGGACTGCGTGCCATGTTCGCGGAGCGAAAGCCGTCCTCAATGCTATCAGGGAGGATCTTGGTCTCAAAGATGGTCAGGTGACGACCCCGGACCTTCAGTTCACGCTTGAAACAGTGGCCTGTATAGGTGCGTGCGGCCTGGCTCCATGCCTGATGATCAATGATGACACACATGGAAGGCTGACCGCCGAGGCGGTAGGCCCAATGCTTGCAAAGTATCATAAAAAGTAAGAAAGGCAGGAGATATCAATGACTATAAAAAGCCTTGAAGATCTCAGGAAGATAAAAGCGGAATCGCAGATACAGACGAAAGCACGCAAGGGCAACGAGACCCAGGTGATAATCGGAATGGGTACCTGCGGGATAGCGGCAGGAGCCCGCGAAGTTTTGGCAGCTGTCCTTGAAGAACTTGCAAAGCGCAACCTGAATAATGTTTCAGTCCTTCAGACCGGGTGCATAGGGATGTGCCAGAAGGAACCCCTTATGGATATAGTGCGCCCCGGCGAAGACAGGGTCACCTACGGCCCGGTATATCCAGCGGATGTTCCCCGCATAATCGCTGACCACCTCGTAAACGGAAATATTGTAGAGGATCTTGTTGTGGCTAAGATCCCCAACAAAGAATAGGACTGGGGGAGGAATTTACGATGGCTCTTGTGAGAGCTCACATATTGATCTGTACGGGTACAGGCTGCACCGCATCCGGAGCAAAGGATGTCCTTGCTAAATTTGAAGTAGAACTAAAGGCAAAAAAGCTGCGGGAAGAAGTAAGCCTCGTTGAAACCGGGTGTCACGGATTCTGCGAAGGCGGTCCCCTTGTTATCATTTATCCGGAGGGAACTTTCTACACCCGCGTAAAGCCGGAAGATGTTGCTGAGATAGTTGAAGAACACATACTTAAGGGAAGGGTAGTATCCCGCCTTCTCTTTAAGGAACCGCTTACGGCAGAGCAGGTCCCTAACTACGATGAGATCGCGTTCTATAAAAAACAGCATCGTCTTGCTCTGAAGAACTGCGGACACATAAATCCGGATTCTATAGAAGAATACATCGGAGCGGACGGATATGAAGGCCTTGCTAAGGTCCTTCTCGAAATGACACCGGAGCAGGTCGTGGAAGAGATGAAGAAGACCGGACTCCGCGGACGCGGCGGCGGCGGATTCCCCACAGGAATGAAGTGGATGTTCTGCGCAAAATCCCCCGGACCCAAGAAATATGTAATATGCAACGCCGATGAAGGAGACCCGGGTGCATTTATGGACCGTTCGCTTCTTGAGGGAGATCCTCACAGGATCCTTGAAGGAATGGCTATCTGTGCCTACGCTATAGGATCTGATGAGGGATATATCTACTGCCGCGCCGAGTATCCGCTTGCGATAAAGAGACTGAAACAGGCGATCGCTCAGGCTGAAGAGGCAGGGCTTCTCGGCGAGAAGATACTCGGGACCGATTTCAATTTTACGCTCCATATCAAAGAGGGAGCAGGCGCGTTTGTCTGTGGCGAAGAGACAGCCCTCATGGCCTCGATCGAAGGCAAACGAGGCATGCCGCGTCCCCGTCCCCCGTTCCCTGCAGTAAAGGGGCTCTGGGACAAGCCTTCCAACATCAACAATGTTGAGACCTTTGCCAACGTTCCCTATATATTCAGGGTCGGAGCTGAGGAATATGCGAAGCTCGGTACGGAGAAATCAAAGGGGACCAAGGTCTTCGCCCTTACCGGAAAGATCAACAACACAGGGCTTGCCGAAGTCCCGATGGGGATCACGATGCGCGAGATCATCTTCGACATCGGCGGCGGCATCATGGGCGGCAAGAAGTTCAAGGCCGTCCAGATAGGCGGACCGTCGGGCGGATGCATTCCGGAAGAACTGCTTGATACTCCCGTTGACTATGATTCACTTATAGCTGCAGGAGCAATGATGGGTTCCGGAGGACTGGTAGTAATGGACGAAGAGACCTGCATGGTGGACGTTGCCAAGTTCTTCCTCAACTTCACCCAGTCTGAATCCTGCGGCAAATGCACACCATGCCGCGAAGGAACCAAACGCATGCTCGAAATGCTGACTGCAATAACAGAAGGAAACGGAAAAGAGGGCGACATAGAGAAGCTGGAGAGACTGGCAAAGTCTATAAAGGCAGGAGCTCTATGCGCACTCGGACAGACTGCTCCCAACCCGATCCTTTCCACACTTCGCTACTTCAGGGATGAATACGAGGCCCACATTTTCGAGAAGAGATGCCCTGCGGGAGTCTGCACTGCGCTGATAGGATACAAGATCACCGAAAAGTGCGTTGGCTGCGGCCTCTGCAAAAAAGTATGCCCTGTTGACGCAATATCCGGAGAACCCAAAGGAAAGCACACCATTGATCCTGAGAAGTGCATTAAGTGCGGAGCCTGTATGGAAAAATGCCCGTTCAAGGCAATAATCCGCGGTTGATTCTGGTTGAGAGGAGAGACATTAGATGGAACTGGTAAAGGTAACTATAGATAATAAAACAGTATCCGTACCAAGCAGTTATACGGTAATTGAAGCTGCCCAGGTCGCCGGCATACATATCCCACAGCTCTGCTACCACTCAGAGCTCAGCAAAGAGGGAGCATGCAGGGTATGTGTAGTTGACATAGAAGGTGGACGCGGGCTTGGCGCCGCTTGTGTATATCCTGTCTCTGACGGAATGGTCGTCCATACGAACACTCCCCTTGTCAGGGAAACGAGAAAGACGGTAGTAGAGCTGCTTCTGGCGAATCATCCTCAGGAATGCCTCACATGCCAGAAGAACAATAACTGCGAACTTCAGACGATCGCGGCAGATCTTGGCATACGGGAAATACCATACACAGGTGAAAAACGCGTCGCAGAGAAAGACGAATCCAATCCAAGCATCGTGCGGGATCCGGAAAAGTGCATCCTTTGCGGCAGATGCATCAGAGCATGCCACGAACATCAGGGCCTTGATGTCTATGCATTTGTTAACCGCGGATTCAAGACCCTTGTTGAACCGGCTTTCAGTTATGGTCTGGATCAGGTCACATGTACATACTGCGGTCAGTGTGTCGCAGTATGCCCGACAGCGGCTATATGCGAAAAAGATGACACGGAAAAGGTCTTTGACGCGCTCGGAGATCCCAACAAGTATGTAATAGTCCAGACGGCGCCTGCAACACGCGTTGCTCTTGGAGAAGCACTCGGTCTTCCTGCCGGCGAGATCGTCACAGGCAAGATGGTCGCCGCGCTCCGCAGATTGGGCTTCAACAAGATATTTGACACGGACTTCAGTGCAGACCTCACCATTATGGAAGAGGGACACGAGTTCCTTGACAGAGTGGTAAACGGCGGAACACTTCCGATGATAACATCCTGCTCGCCGGGATGGATCAACTTCATCGAAATGAAGTACCCCGACCTTCTCCCGCACCTTTCAACGGCAAAGTCTCCGCAGGGAATGTTCGGTGCTCTTACGAAGACCTACTGGCCTGAAACACAGGGTATCCCGGTAGAGAATATCTTCAGCGTCTCTGTAATGCCATGCACTGCCAAAAAGGCAGAACGTGTAAGGCCTCAGCTCCAGAGCAACCCCGGGATCCCGGATGTTGATGCGGTCATTACGACCAGGGAACTTGCAAGGATGATAAAGAGCGCCGGAATCGATTTCAAGAACCTTCCCGAAGAAGAGTACGACAGCCCACTTGGTCTTTCGAGCGGTGCCGCCGTTATCTTCGGTGTGACTGGCGGAGTTATGGAAGCAGCTCTCCGTACTGTCTATGCCGTCCTCAACGAGGGCAAGGATCTTCCCGGAGTCAACTTCATGCCGGTACGAGGAATGGAAGGCATCAAGGAGGCCACGGTCGATGTTCCCGTCAACGGACAGAACGTAACAGTCAAGCTTGCTGTTGCTCACACCCTTAAAAATGCAAGGATCCTGATGGACAAGGTCCGTGCAGGAGAGGCAGACTACCACTTTATCGAAGTAATGGCATGCCCCGGAGGCTGCATAGGCGGCGGCGGACAGCCCCAGCCTGTCAATGCGGAAGTCAGGGCAGCCAGAACTGCGGCCGTCTACAGGGTCGATGAGACAAAGACGATCCGCCAGTCTCACAAGAATCCAGACATAGTAGCTCTTTACGATAACTGGCTTGGCAAGCCCCTGGGAGAAAAATCGCACCACTTGCTTCACACCCACTACCAAGCTCAGCCAAGAGAAGTATAGAGTTATTTCCAAAATAGGGATTAAAGAGGGGGCCTTCGGGTCCCCTCTCACTTTTCTCCCAATACTAGAATATGATATTTATTCTCTTGATACATAGTTTTTTAGATTTATAAATGATATTGTGATAAATTAATGGCACTTGCATGAGAGGATACTTAGCTTGTAAGACGCCAATAAAAATACATCAGGAGGGATCGTTATGAAAAAGAAATATCTCCTTCTCAAGACTCTTGTCCTTATCATGGCAGCGGCCTGTACACTGACCGCGACAGCAGGATATGCCGCTTTCCGGCCGGGAGAAAGAGCTTTGAAAATATGGGGACAGGACCTGAATCCTTCAAAACAGGCAATATTCCTTAAATTTAAGGCTTCGATGGAGACAGGCGACGGAAGGGAAGAGAGCACGACCATTATGGCAGTAAAAGGCAAATTCACTTATGTCGATGTAATAAGTGAATCAACACACATAAGCACCATTACGGATACCGCCGCCAGATCTACAGTGGTCCTGTTGCATGAAGATAAAATGTACATGAAGATGCCTGACGGATCCTATCAAGCTCCGAACATAAACGAAGGCAGCGATTTATCAGAAGCTGAAAAAGTAAAGATGGTCAAATCTTCCGGAAAAGAGAAGATCGCGGGCAAAACATATGATTATGATAAGATCACAGTCAACGGAAACATTTCTCAGACATATTACTTCGAGGAAGGCACCGACAAATGGAAATACTGGAGAACCGACGAAGCTCTGATGGAGATAATCGAATACGGAAACAAAGTCGATGAAGACATCTTCAGGATCCCCAAAGGCTACAGCAAAATGGAAATGTAATTGAATATTCCCAAGCTGAAATAATTAGATTTCGCAATAAGGCAGGCTCCCTTTTTGACCGAGTCCTGCCTTATTTATTTTTTATAACAGGCATAGCGCAGGTTAAAAAGAGGCCAATAAAATACCTTAACTCTCTGTATAATAATACTTACAAAAGGAGGGCTGAGAATGGAGCAGGATATCGTAGTAAAAGATGCTGGGGAGCTTGAACATTTTATTGCAGGGGATCTCTGTTCCCTTGCTGAAGTATTCCACCCAAAAAATGAAGAACTTCCTTTTTGCGGCTTCTCGATTTCTCATGCCGAGATCCTTCCCCATGGCAGCACAATACCTCACAAACTGGTGAAGTCTTCCGAGGTATACTGGATATTAGAGGGAAGCGGCAAACTTTTTATAAACGGAAGAGCGGCAGATCTTAAAAAAGGAAGGGCGGTAGTCGTACCTCCTTCAGCGGTACAGTACGCAGTAAACGACAGCGATCAAAAACTGGAATTCCTCTGTATCGTATCACCGCCATGGGATAAGTCAGACGAAGAGATAATCTGAGCCTTGGTGTTTATGCCGAGGTGGGCTTTTCATGGTAAGGTTAAAATATATTTGTTTATATATAAGGAAGCATATTTTAAGATGTCCCCTTTGACGGGCTCAGGATGTTAGGAGTTGCAGCTTTTGAATAATACAGAAAAACAGAAAATATATCTTATACGTCACGCTAAACCGGATCTTCCGCACAATGGGAAACTTTATTACGGATCAACGGACTATCCCCTTTCGGAAGATGGAATAATGATGGCTAGGAGTTTGTCAAAGGACCTGAAAGATCTTGAAATAAATGCTGTTTTTTCAAGTGACTTAAAAAGGGCAAAAGATACCGCTAAGATAGCCCTGACAGGTCGAAGCTGTGAAGTTAAGCAGGTAAGAGGACTTCGTGAGATACACCTTGGAGAATGGGAAGGCAGAAGTTTCGATGAGGTAAGATCTACATGGAACGAGCTATATGAAAAGAGGGGTACATCCTTTGATTCTGTAGGACCACCCGGAGGGGAAAGCTTCA